>NZ_WOEJ01000021.1:0-94777 GCF_019400845.1 Pseudomonas sp. MAG002Y
TTTGTGTAGAACTTGAGCCATGGATCCTCCTCCGATAAAGGTCTATACCATAAACCCTTTCTCCCTGGGACCAAACATCTAGGGTCTGTCTGAAAAGTCTTGTTACCGACCCTAAAGCTTCTTTTTAGCGTTTTGCCGTTACGGAAAATCAATAATTTAGAAAGGTGCCCCAGACTGTTCATGATGGCAATCTAGTATTTTTCAGACAGACCCTAAAAACAATGGAAACAAGCTTTTGGCAGGCGCAACTGTTCCCACAACCCTGTAGAGAAATAGATTGGGCTTGGCAAATAGCGAATTTAGGTAAGTACGACTGCAGTACTATGCATCGACAAGGCAAATCTTACGGTGCTGTCACAGATTTTGGATTTTTGCGATGAGGCAACAGGAAAGATTTCTCAAAAGCAGACGAGGGCCGCACTTGATGGAGACCTTGGTCACGCTACGCCCTTGCGTCACATTTCGAACAGTTGTTTTAAGCTTGATAAGCTGTTCGAAAACCTACGGAAATATAGCAATATGTATTTGCTGGTTTGGATTAGGTCCGTAAACCACAAGCGTTACTAACGTTGTCACTGCTGACACACAAGCAATTATCACAGCAATGACAAGTCCTCGCCTGCCTATGGCAGGAGAGATAATTAATCCTTATTTTCCTGCCTAAAACCGGACCGCTGGGCCATAACAATAGATAACACAGGGAAATGCCTTTCCCTGGCTCATACTGTTTTGGTCAGCGTCGGCTACTGGAGAAAGAATTCTTTGTGAATGCTCTTGAGCGCTTGATTGAAGCGGCCAGCGTTGTAAGAAAATAAACGATTGCATGATGGCGATCTTGCGAGCAGACGGATTACTGCCCTATATCACTAAGCAGCAAGAACAATTAAAAGCCCTGAGTCACTATAAAGTAGGTTCAGAGCTTAATTTCCAACACTACGTTCAATACGGGGCATACTGCTGTTGTTACCTAAGAGGTCTATACACCAGGCTGGCCTAGCGTCACAATCTCAACCGGCACGCCGCTCAAGGTTTTTACAGCCTCATCAATTCTGGTCCAGTCCACTTGGGCGTTCGGCCCCAGATCCGTACGCTGAATGAGCGCATTGACCAAGGCAGTTTTCTGATCGATCACCGCTGGCTGCCCTGTTTTTGTCGATAACGGCTGGTGGGCTTGGATATAGAGCTTTCCGCCGCTGACACCAAACTCATAGGGCTCATTGATGAAGCGCACTGGGGTTCCTACAGGAACCATGCCTACCAGTTCCGTTATATCCTTGTTGAGCAAGTGAATGCACCCATGGCTGACCTGCATGCCAATCCCAAATTTCTGATTGGAACCATGGATGAGATAGCCCGGCAGGCCCAGGGTCAGCTTGTAGGGCCCCAGCGGGTTGTCCGGCCCGGGCGGTACAACCGTAGGCAGGATGTCACCCTCCGCTGCATGTTCCGCGCGGATGGACGCGGGCGGATACCAGCTAGGGTCCTTGATCTTGCCGGTGATCTTCGTTGTGGTTACGGGCGATCCCCATCCCTCGCGGCCGATACCGATAGGATAAGTAAAGACCGTATGACCGTCTTTGGGGAAGTAGTAAAGACGATACTCCGCCAGGTTTATTACGATGCCTTCACGAGGCCCCGGCGGCAGAATGAAACGGGTAGGCAGTACAATCTTGGTACCTGCCCCCGGCAGCCAGGCATCGACGCCCGGGTTGGCAGCAACCATTGCGTTGTAGCCCAGATCATAGGTGTCATCCAGATCAGCGAACGTGTCTTCGTACTTGGCCTCGATCACCTGAACCTGCCCGATGATGTCCTCACCCGGCGGAGGCAGAGGAAACTCAAGCGCCATAAGCGGACTTGAAAACAGGCTGACCGCCCACGTCATCCCGACCACAGACAAGGCACGTGTCCACATAGGAAGATCCTTCGATAGTACTCGATCAATAAGATGACTATTAGATTGAGCTGGCACGACTTAAGACACACTTAGTAAACAAACATTACTTGACGCTCTTCTACTAAGACCGTCCAGGTGCATCATTTGCACCCCTGTCATTTCATTAATCGGCTCGCGAAGCCGTTTCGCCGGTACACTAGGGCAGTTATTACGCCAGTACGCCTTCATCTTCTCACTCTGTGGCTGGCCGGTCTTAATTCTTTAGCTCAGCGTTTATTCATGTTCTCAAAAATTCCGCTTCAGGATCACGAGCGCAACGCCAAGATGGCGAACCGCCGCGTCTTCGTTTTTTCGGTAATCACGTTCTTTCTGTTTCTCGTCCTGATGGGCCGAATGTATTACCTGCAGGTCATCACCTATGGCTACAACACGACCCTATCGGAAAATAACCGTGTTCATGTTCTTCCTATCCCACCGGCTCGGGGCTTGATCTATGATCGCAACGGTGTCGTGATCGCGGACAACAAGCCAAGCTTTGACCTCACCCTGACCAAAGAGCGTGCCGGAAAGTTGGATGAGGTCCTGCATAACGTCATCAAGACGCTGGATCTTCCTGAGGAAGACCTGGAAGATTTCGAACACGTTGTGCATCAGGTTCATCGCCCCTACCAGCCCATCACGCTGATTTCCGATCTGTCGGAGGAGCAGATTGCCAAGCTGGCCGTCAATCAGTTCATGCTGCCCGGTACGGATGTCGAAGCGCACTTCATTCGCCATTACCCCTACGGTGATGACTTTGCTCATGTAGTTGGTTATGTCGGGCGCATCAATGATGCAGAGCAGAAGAAACTCGACGAGACCAATTACAGCGGCACCGATATCATCGGCAAGACGGGTGTAGAACACTTCTATGAAGACGAACTGCACGGGCAGGTTGGCTACGAAGAGGTTGAAACCAATGCCCGTGGTCGCATCCTGCGTACCTTGAGCCGCACCAATCCAATACCGGGCAAAGACATTACGCTGAGTCTGGATATCAACCTGCAAAAGGCCGCTGAACACGCCCTGGGTGATCGCCGAGGCGCCATCGTGGCCCTCGACCCCAACACAGGCGAGGTTCTTGCCATGGTGAGCAAGCCCAGCTTCGACCCCAACCTGTTCGTCAAAGGCATCAGCTTCAAGGATTATGCCCAACTGCGGGATTCCATCGACCGTCCCCTCTACAACCGGGTGCTGCGCGGTCTTTATGCTCCCGGCTCGACCATCAAGCCGGAAGTCGCCATCGCAGGGCTGGATACCGGCGTGATCACACCGGCCACGCGCATCTTCGATCCCGGTTATTACGAGTTGCCCAATTACGATCACAAATATCGGAACTGGAACCGTAATGGCGATGGCTGGGTGGATCTGGATGCCGCCATCATGCGCTCCAACGACACCTACTTTTATGAGGTGGCCCATCGTCTGGGTATCGATAACCTGCACGACTATCTGTCGCACTTTGGATTAGGACAGCGTGTGTCCATCGACATGGATAGCGAGGCGACCGGCCTGATGCCGTCGCGGGAATGGAAGCGCGCCACACGTCGCCAGATGTGGTATCCCGGTGAGACGCTTATCCTGGGAATTGGCCAGGGCTATATGCAGGTCACACCGCTTCAGCTCGCCCAGGCTACATCGCTGATTGCCAGCAAAGGCGTATGGCATCGCCCCCACCTGGCCAAGCTCATAGGTGACTCGCCGATACAGGACCCAAACCCGATGCCCAACATCAAGCTGCATGACCCGCGCGAGTGGGATGCCGTGAACGAAGGCATGCAGATGGTGATGCATGCCCCACGAGGCATCGCACGACAGGCAGCTCAGGGGGCGCAGTACCGTATCGCCGGCAAGAGTGGTACGGCGCAGGTGGTCGCCATACGGCAGGGTGAACGGTACGACCGCACTAAGGTCAAGGAACGTAACCGTGACAATGCGCTGTTTGTAGGGTTTGCCCCGGCAGAAGATCCGAAGATCGTGGTGGCGGTCATGATCGAGAACGGTGAGGCGGGAGGCCGTGTAGCAGGCCCTGTGGTGCGGGAGGTCATGGACGCCTGGCTTCTCAATGCAGACGGTCATCTGAAGGAGCAGTACGCGCACAGCCCCAAAAACTCCTCGGATGTACACGGCTAAATCTGGAGTGACCGGGCCGGTTTACGGCCCGGTTTTCTTATTTAGCGTGAAAAACCGGCAGAACGTACTCTGCAATCTCCTCCATCGTCTGGGATACAGGCCGCTGATTACGCCGGAAATGCAGGCCGATATGCTGCACACCGGCTGCCTTCATGGCCTCAAGCTCTTTGATCAGCTCCCGACGCCCTGCCGCAATACCAAAGCGATGTCGCACCAGGGAGGCGTTCGGGTCCGCCAGCAGGTCCAGATGGATAAAGCTTATGTATGGCTTGTCACCGGCAACACTGCGCCAGAGTGCGCTGCGCTGTACATGCTCAACAGGTGTTCCAGGATAAGCCAGCAAGCCATCCATCTGCTCACCGATCCAGTCTGGCCGCTGCTGGGCCATACCGGCGACTAACAGCGGTAACGGCTCTACCGGACGGGGCAGCAACCGTATACCCGCAGGCAGTTTGGTCGCGCCCCAATCGCGGAACATGCCGATCTGGGTTCGAAACGCATGGCTGCGGCTGTCATAGCTTTTGCCAAACACCGGATACTCCACTGGCCTGTCGCCGCTGGCGACACCTAATAGCAGCCGTCCCTTGCTCAGTTGGTGAATGGTTGCGGCGGACTTCATGGTCAGCATCGGCTCACGCAGCGGCAACACAATGGCGGCCGTACCAAGCAGAATGCGCTCCGTAATACCGGCCAGATAACCCAGATAACTAAACGCCTCGAATACTTGGGCGGCATCGCCAAACTCCGGATCGTATAGCGGCACATCGCGTATCCACAGGGCCCGGTATCCTAACCGATCCGCCAGCCTTGCCAGTTCAGCATGCGCCTCAAGGTCAGGCTCGCCGGGTAGGCGGCCGGCATGCTGCCGTGCCAGCCCACCCGCTGCCGTCCAGTCATTATCCAGAGGAAGCTCGATCCCAATGCTGAAGCCTTCGGCAGTCAATGCTCTCAATGCAGACGACATACAAGACTCCTATCAGTGACTTGGCGTGAGTGTAGTGCGGGATGGCATCGCTGCACTCGGGTTACGCTGATCCAATCGGCCACTGAGTAGGGTCAGCCCCAATGCAACCAAGACCACCAGCCCGCCGATCCAGGCCGTATGAATAAGCCCGACCTGCGCAACAATATGCCCACCCAACCAAGCGCCCCCGGCAATGCCTAGGTTGAACGCGGCAATGTTAAGACCGGAGGCCACATCCACCGCCTGCGGCGTATGCTGCTCCGCCTGCTGGACAACATATACCTGCAGACCCGGCACGTTGCCAAACGCCACCGCTCCCCAGACCAGTACGGTTGCCAATGCCAGCCAGATATGGCTTGCGGTAAAGGTCAATACGAACAACACCGCAGCCAACAGTGCAAAGATAATCATCAGTGCACGGATAGGACCTCGTTTATCGGCCAGCTTACCGCCCCAGATATTACCAATAGCCACCGAGATACCGTATATCAGCAATACCAGGCTGACCGCATTCGCACCAAGCCCGGTGATGTCTTGCAGTATCGGCGCCAGGAACGTAAAGGCAATGAAGGAGCCACCGTAACCTACTGCAGTCATGGCATATACCAGTAGTAGCCGAGGGGCTTTCAGTACTTGCAGCTGTTGTAGCAAAGACGCAGGCTTGCTGTGCTTGATGTCTGAAGGAACAAACATCAGGCTCCCAATAAAAGCCATTATTCCCAATGCCGAAACAGCCAGAAATGTTTCTCGCCAGCCCACATGCTGCCCAATGAATGTGCCCAGCGGGACACCTGTCACCAGCGCAACCGTAAGGCCGGTAAACATGATGGCAATGGCACTTGCCGCTTTTTCCTTTGGCACCAGACTAGTCGCGATGGTCGATCCGATGGAGAAGAACACACCGTGGGCCAGGCCAGTCACGATACGAGCCAGAATCAGCGACTCATATCCAGGTGCCCGCCACGCCAGAAGGTTACCTAGCGTGAATAACACCATCAGCGCCAGCAGGAGAAACTTACGTGGAACCCGGCCGGTCAGGGCGGTCAATACAGGCGCCCCTACCGCAACACCTAAGGCGTACAGACTGACCAGCAGACCCGCTGACGGCAACGTAACCTGTAGATCAGCCGCAATGGTAGGAATAAGACCGACAATGACAAATTCAGTAGTCCCAATGGCAAAGGCGCTAAGCGTTAGCGCCAACAAGGCAATAGGCATGAAAGAGACTCCGTTGAAGTAGATGAAGCCAGTCTGCGCGACTTATTCATGCCTAAAAATAGGGTTTCAAGCATATTATTTTTGATTAAAATTCA
This sequence comes from Pseudomonas sp. MAG002Y, assembly GCF_019400845.1. Classification (NCBI taxonomy): domain Bacteria; kingdom Pseudomonadati; phylum Pseudomonadota; class Gammaproteobacteria; order Pseudomonadales; family Pseudomonadaceae; genus Pseudomonas; species Pseudomonas sp. MAG002Y. The sequence continues at coordinate 6,347 of NZ_WOEJ01000021.1, forward strand.
CGAATGAAAACGACTCTTGATGAATTACTTGCGTTTACCACCGTAGTGGATACCGGTTCCATTACCGCAGCCGCCGACCATTTGGACCAAACGGCCTCTGGTGTCAGCCGGGCTCTCAGCCGACTCGAGGAAAAGCTCGACGTCACCCTGCTCAGGCGGACGACGCGCCGGCTTGAGTTGACGGAGGAAGGCGAGACGTTGCTGACTCAGGCGCGCAAGATCCTGGCGGCCGTTGAAGAAACCGAAGAGCAGATGGCCATACGGCGGCAACGCCCGGCGGGACGTTTGCGCGTGAATGCCGCCTCGCCCTTCATGCTGCATGCACTGGTCCCGCTTGTAGAAGGGTTTCACAAGCGTTATCCCGAAATCGAACTGGAGCTGCACAGCAGTGACCAAATCATCGACCTGATCGAACACCGTACGGACATCGCCATCCGGATTGGTACGTTGAAGGACTCAACTCTACATGCTCGACCGCTTGGCAGCAGCCGGTTACGGGTACTGGCCAGCCCCACTTACTTGAAAGCGAACGGCCAGCCTCATTCCGTTGACGAGCTGGATCATCACCAGCTGCTCGGCTTTACCCAACCCGAAAGTCTAAATCAGTGGCCCCTGCGTCACCCACTGGGAGACAGCCTCTCTGTTAACCCTGCGCTCAAGGCTTCCAGCGGCGAGACGCTCCGTCATATGGCCTTGCAAGGCGTAGGGATCGTTTGCCTGTCCGACTTCATGACGCAGCGCGACCGAGTCTCCGGTGAGCTGATAGAGCTGCTCACCCGGGAAACGGTCGAGGTGCGACAACCTATTCATGCGGTTTATTATCGCAACACCGCCCTCGCCTCCCGCATCACATGCTTTCTGGATTACGTGACCGCTGCGCTGGGCCAGGAGCCTTGGGCTCAGGTGGGCACGCCGCCTTAGAAAGGCTCTAACTCTAGCTGGCAAAGCAGCACCCATAACCAAGAACACTAATCGTGTTCTTCTGGTCCCATATGTTATAGAGCCAGGCACTTCCGCTATGCCCGACCTAGAACAGCGATTATCGGATCAACGGTGTGCTTGCAGCGGGCACAAACCGCCGAGGCAGTGCTAACGTCGCTGTAAGCCCGGATCGTACTCCAATCTCTAGTCCTGGCTTCGGTAGGCGGGAAGCGCTTCGATAGATCAAGCTGCTTGAATATCATTCTTTGCGGTAGTTGCTATCTAACATGACCGATAAATACAGGACTGCGGTAGACGCGGCTGCCATTTTCTCCGAAACCGATCCAGACGGGACTATTACCTACGTCAACGATCAGTTCTGTGCCGTGTCGGGTTACAGCAAAGAGGAGCTTCTAGGCTCCAACCATCGTATTCTGAACTCGGGCCAGCATCCGCAGGAGTTCTACGATAGCATCTGGGCCACCATCACCCGGGGTGAGATCTGGAAGGGAGAGATCTGCAATCGCCGCAAGGATGGCTCCCTGTATTGGGTAAACAGCACCATCGTGCCGATTACGGACGACGAAACCCAGGAAGTCGTCAAATACATTTCAATCCGCTTCGATGTGACCGAGCATCAGGAGCTGCTTCAAGCACTACAGTGGCGGGCATCCCATGACGTGTTGACCGGCCTGCCCAATCGGGCATTGCTGCATGAGCGCCTAGGCATGGCTATTTCCTCAGCTCGCCGCCATCACCGCCTACTCGCGCTGGGCATGCTTGATCTGGATGGGTTCAAAATCATCAATGATACCTACGGGCATGCCATCGGGGATCGCCTGCTGGTAGAAGTGGCCAATCGATTGCACGAAACGCTCCGTGAGGAGGATACATTGGCCCGAATGGGGGGCGACGAGTTTGTCCTGATCCTCAACGACATCCAACTGCAAACACTCCCCATCAGCCTGCGCCGCCTACTCGAAACGCTTTCCCAGCCCTACGAGATTGATGGCCAGAGTCTGGAGATTGCCGGCAGCATCGGCGTTACTATCTACCCCAATGATAACGAGGATCCAGATACCCTTTTGCGCCATGCCGACCAGGCCATGTATCAGGCCAAGCAAGACGGACGAAACCGCTTTCAGATTTTTGATGTGCCAACCAACAACGAAGCGCGGGCAGCCTCCCTGATGCTGGCACGCCTGGAGCAGGCCCTGATGAGGCAGGAACTGCGCTTGTATTACCAACCTAAGGTCAACCTGCAGACCGGCAAGGTTATCGGATTCGAAGCCCTGCTACGCTGGCAGAGCCCCTATGAGGGATTGGTTCCTCCGCTTCAATTCCTGCCTTTCGTCGAACGTAATGACCTCATCGTGGAGATTGGTGAATGGGTCATCGATCAAGCCCTGCGTCAAATCAAGCAGTGGAGTCTCCTGGGTCATAGCTGGCCGGTGAGTGTCAATATCGCTGCCCGGCACTTTCAGAAACCCAACTTTGTCGAGCGCCTGCGGACGATACTGGACCGGCATCCGGAAGTTTCACCAAACCTGCTAGACATCGAGATCGTCGAGTCAACTGCCATCGAGAACATGGAGCATGTCACGCATTGCCTGATGGCCTGCCAAGCCATGGGTGTGACATTCTCACTGGATGACTTTGGGACGGGCTACTCCTCCCTGAGCTACCTCAAGCGCTTGCCCGCCCAGACCATTAAAATTGATCAATCGTTCGTGCGCGATATTTTGACTGACAAGGAAGATCTAGCCCTTTCCGAAGCCATTATCGGTCTGTCCAAGGCCTTTGACCGAGAGGTACTGGCCGAGGGCGTCGAAACGCGCTCTCAAGGCAAAATGCTGCTTGAGATAGGATGCCAGCTGGCCCAGGGATATGGCATCGCCCGGCCCATGCCTGCCGATCAGGTCTTGAAATGGGTCGAACATTATTCCCGATCGCCTTCCTGGGAAGGCGAGAACCAGCAAGATTTGAGTCCATAAACAGACCGTACGCTTTTACAGCAGCCTGCATATCGGAATGTGTTTCACCTCTATGACACCTTCATCAGAGCAGCATGGCACACGCAGTTGCGATATCGGCTTTATAGTTTTAAAAATCGAAATAATCCATTCACTGGCGGCCTAATTATTTCCTAATTCAAGCATTGCATAATGGACACATCAACCCACACGAGTCACCGCAATGACCATTATGAAAGCTGCCCTTGTCACCGCCACTCTCCTTCTCGCTGCTCAAGGTGCCTCCGCTGAAGAATCATCCCTGATGCAGGACAAACTACTGATCAAAAATCAGCAAACCATCCTAATGCAGAAGGAAAAAGCAGAAGCGTCCGCTACCGCATCCGTCAAGCAGACTGATCAGCAGAAGAAAAGCTGCTGAAGTTGGTACTGAGACCAGAAGGATACGTTGGAGTCAGCGACTGTACTCCAACGTGTCGTTAGCTGCAGGCGTCTAGGCCAAGGACGACAAGCGGATAGCATAGGAATGCTTTTAAAGAGTAGCTTTTTATTATTCGCTTTTAATACTGCAATCCCGCCCTGTTTGACGTAATACCTGCTCACGCCTCTATCTGGTTAGCTTTTTGAAGGGCACACACATAGAAATAATCGTCTCTTTACCTACCTTCCGGTAGGTAGTTATTATAATAGCTTGAACAACCAGTAATGTCCCTCTTAAAGGCTCCAGTTATGAATCGCTCTCCCGCTGCCGACCGCATTGTTTCAGCAGCCGTCACTCACTTTGCCCACCGCGGTTATGACGCCTCGTCTCTTGCCGACATCGCTGAAGCGGTCGGTATTCGTAAAGCCTCTCTGTACGCGCACTTCGATAGCAAGGACGATCTGTATATGCAGATCTTTGCAGAGGCATTGCGCATGGAGCAGGACATAGCGCACCAGTGTTTTGTATCGGAAGAATCCAAAACCCTACCCGGACTCACCTATTGCACCAACCTGATCGCGCGCTACGATGAGTCCGATTACCTTAAGTTTCTGTTACGTGCAGGCTATATGCCGCCAGCCGTTTTGGCGGTACCTATCTACAGCGGCCATGAAACTTATCTCGCACAACTGCAGGAAGCCTTTACGGGTCGCCTGAGAGCCTGGACCGATACCCCAGACACCTTGGCAGATGAAGATGTCCAGCTCTATAGCCACGCGTATATCGGAATAGTCGACAGCCTTCAGGTCAAGCTGGTCTATACCGATACTGCCCATGCAGCCGTACGACTCACGGCACTGGAGCGCATGCTATCGAACGCCTTGGCAACTGCAATCAAGTCGGGGGCAGTGGCATGAGCCGGATATCAGCTACACGAGACGCCAACACGATTGGCTTGGCACTGGTTCTCCTGCTTGCGCTGGTCACTGCCCTGGATGCGATGGCTATCGACATGTATCTTCCTGGGATGCCCGCTATGGCAATGGATTTGCAGGTCTCAGAGGGTCGTATTCAACAAACACTTTCCATCTTCCTGGCAGGCCTGGCGGTTGGTCAGGGCGTTTATGGTCCGCTGCTCGACAGCTTTGGCCGACGTACCCCTTTACTGATCGGTGTCGGTATATTTGTTGCCGGCTCTGCCCTTGCCGCGCTGGCCCCTTCGATAGAGTGGCTCATGGCTGCACGCTTTCTGCAGGCCTTGGGCGCAGCGGCTGGTCTGGTGACGCCACGAGCCATCGTCGCCGACCTTTGCACCGTGAAGGAATCCGCACGCATTTTCTCACTGCTGATGCAGGTGATGATGATCGCTCCAATCACCGCGCCCCTCTTGGGTGGGTTCTTTCTTGAGCACGGTAGCTGGCGACTTATTTTCTGGTGCCTATGCGGCCTTGGTCTCGCCGGGTTTGTATGGAGCCTTGCGGTTCTGCCCGACTCTCAGCCCAAAGCTCAACGTGCGCCGCTGAATGTTGGCCGAATCATGTCTGCTTACGTTCGGCAGATGCGCCGGCCCGTTTTCATGGTCTATACCCTAGCTGGAGGATTTATCCTCGGCTCGCTGTTTACGTACATCAGTGCATCAGCCTTTATCTTTACCCAACATTTCACCCTTTCCCCAATCCAGTTCAGCTATTTATTTGCCGCCAACTCAATAGCGCTGGTCATAGGAGGCCTGATTAGCAACAGCCTGCTCAAACGTGGATGGAGCGCCCGAGCGATTGCACTGGCTGGTATGGGATTACATGCGCTGGCAGGAGCCGGGCTGTTTTTACTGGCTCAGGCAGGGCATGCAACGCTAGAGATCTATGGCAGCCTGCTCGCACTCGCAATCGGTGCGCTGGGTCTGGTATTTGGCAACCTTACCGCACTGACCATGGCCGATGCAGGTAAGCAAGCCGGTATTGCATCTGCACTGATGGGCGTCATGCACTATCTCATGTCTGCCGGTGTGGGTTATGTGGTGAGTTTTGCAGCCGCCGGCATAACTTCGCTTCCAGCAACCATAGGGATCTGCGGTGCACTGGCGCTGGTCTTGTGCGCGTCTATACGCTCTGGTCATGCCATGGAAGAAGCCTCTTCGCACTGAAGTCGCATGGCAAGCAAAGGGTCTTGTTATCCAAGCTTCACCTGACATCAGGCGAAGCAGCAACAGCGTTCCATCCAAAAGGACATCACCATGAACATTATGTATAAGCTGAGTGTTGCGGGTCTTGGTCTGGTCATGAGTGGCATTGCGTTGGCGCAGCCACCTCGAGACCTGACAGCTGAAGAAGCCAACCGGACGTTGGTCCTTACATTTTACGATCAGTTCTTCAATCGTCATGAAACAGCCGAGGCCGCCACAGTGATTGCTGATAACTACCGGCAGCACAACCCTGAAGTACCGGATGGGAAGGCACCTTTTGTGGACTATTTCACAGGCTTCTTCAAGGACAATCCCAATTCAAAGGCCAAGGTTGTACGCAGCGCTACCGAAGGGGATCTCGTGTATCTGCACGTACATTCCACTAACGGGACGAATGATCGAGGCCAGGCGGTGGTAGATATATTCAAGGTCGAGAAAGGCAAGATCGTCGAGCATTGGGATGTTATTCAGGATGTCCCTGAGCAGGCTGCCAACGAAAACACCATGTTCTAGCGACCGTTAATAGCCGTTGATGAAAGAATCAACGGCCTGCTTGATGAAAAGGGCACACCCGTGCCCTTTTCTACATCGCTGGCTCAGGAAAGATCAGGCTCGAACAGCTTGCGCTTCATGTAGACCTTTACCCAGAACGCCGCAACAAGGCTGACCACTAGCAGAATACCGCCGGTAATCTTGTAGACCTGCTCGGTTATCTCTGGCGAAGGTGAGTTATGGAGCGCGACATAGCCCATCCCCAGAATGCCCAGCAATTGAGGCAATGGGTAAAACGGTGTCTTGTAGGGGCGAGCGTGCTCAGGCATGCGCCAGCGAAGAACGATCACATTGATATGAGCTACCATGTAAGCCAGCAACCAACTGGTAGAGGCAGCAATGACCAGGGTGATGAGCGATTCAATGCTGCCGAGCAATACTGGCAGGGAAACAATTGCAGAGAGAAAAAGAATCGCCACCCATGGCGTTCCAAAGCGCTTGCTCACACACTTGAACTGCGGAAAAACCTGGCCGTTCTCAGCCATCCCCTGCAGCATACGTGCAACCGCGGCAAGAACCGTGTTGATGGTACTGCACGTTGCGGCACAAGCCATGACTGTCGCAATCAGCAGACCTGCCTTGCCAAACACCGCATTCGCATAGTCAAGATAAGGCAGCGGTGAAGTAGTCAATGTCTCGACGCCGAGATAGTAGGACGCACCGACGGCAAAGGTCAGAAAGATCGCCAGCATTACCAGCAGCGACAGGAACATTGCACGAGGAATATTGCGTTCAGGTCGATGGACTTCTGCAATCATGGGACAGATGAATTCGACGCCTACCATCAACCACATGGCCAGCGCGACTAATCCCAGAAAGCTTCCATCCCGGATAGAGACAAAGCTCCAATCCACTCCGGTTTCCGTAATATCCGGGTGCGGTGCCACAAAACCCGTTACGGCAGACAAGCCAATCAGGACTAGGGCGCCTACCAAAATAAAGGCCAGCATGTTCTGCACCCGAGCAAACACATCGGCCCCCACCAGATTGGTAATCGTCAGAATGATCAGAATGGCGATAGGCACTACCTTGGGCGGAAACAGGCCAGGCAGCAATTGACCGACAATAGCATCTACCAGAAACATCTCCACAGGCAGTGCTAGCATTGCGACCACGACATAACCAGCAAATACCGCCACGATAGCGGGAAAATGACCAATCGCCTTTTGCGTGTACGTAGCCAACGTCCCGGCCTGAGGATACATCAGGGACAATTCGGAGAACGTCATGGCATTGAATAGCGCAAGCGTAAATGCCATGATCATGGCGGCAATGAACCCCATTCCGCCCAAGCCAATCCCCTGCGTCGCTGAAATCATCGACCCCTGCACGATGACCACACCGACGCAGATCGACATCATGGTGAGAAAGCCCAGCTTTTTCCTTATGGGTACTGTTGTTCCGGTAGAAACATTGGCGTTCGCAAGCACTGAAGCACTTTTCGAATTCATAGTGTCACCCTCTCCGCATCATGGCGTTGAGCATTAACTGCTGCGCTGCAGGACGATGTGCCTACAGATGCCTGCTACTGTGAGGCGCAGCCGCCAGGATTACTTGTCTCTGGATGCCGCCCTTTTTGCATGAGGGTGTCAGCTTGATCGTACAGCCGTTGACACGGCCATGAGCCATTACTACGCCTTCAGCGAATCGATGGTGAGCGCGCACGGGCAGCAATCTGAAAATGGCCTGGGAGATAGAAGATGCCAAACAATCGACCTGCCTGTTACAGACTGGTCATGCGAGTCTTGCGGCTATTGTCATGTCGAAACCTGATTTTGGAACGTCATGGTCACTCACGGTCAGCACAAGTGCTATTGAAACATTTGCATTAAGGCCTAGAGCTAATTCTTTAAACCAGTAAACCGCATCGTTTCCACCCTTTAGAGCGATAGCCTGATCCTGGCTACAGGCAGAGAATCAGAATTCAGTTCGTCCCGGTCAACTGTCATGGAAAGGATGGAGCGCGCTATGTTTGGCCATAAACCACTTGTTGTCACTGCCCTATTGTCAGTCAGTTTTAGTGCTTTAGCGGAAATGAATACCGCAGAACTTACTCAGGAAGGGGATCGTATCTCTGCATCAATTGAACAAACAGCGACCAATAGCCATGCTATTGTTTATCAGCAAGGCAATGAGGGTGTTGTTAATCTTCAACAGTTACAGGGCGACGGTAACCAAGCGGTAGTGACACAAAGGAAAGAAAGTAACCAAACCGATCTAGTTCAGAGTGGTAGTAACAACAAGGCTGATATACAGCAAACCACTTATTACAACAGCGTAACTGCATCGCAGGTCGGTTCTAACAACGAACTTCTCATATCATCAGGTGAGTATCTTTCTAGCTCAACCATACGCACCAATGCTCAAGGTAACGACAACAGTATCACCATCAAGCAAAGTTCAGATGGTAACAGCCTTGACTATGATGTGGTTGGAGATGCCAATACTGTTCACATTGACCAAGCCACTATGTATGAGACCATTGCCGGTACCACAGTAGGCAATAATAATACCGTAGAGATACAGCAGAGTGGACAATACACCGGTTCGATCAGGCTGGATCAAGAGGGCAGCTTCAATAGCGCCTTTATAGATCAGGCCTCATACGAAGGCGCCAGCCACACCGTTATGTCACAAACCGGGACGTTTAATAATGCCTACGTGGAGCAGTTACGGCACTATGCGGGCAGTAACACGACGCTGACCCAGACAGGAACCGGCAATAGTGCACGCGTCATTCAATAAGCTATTCGTCCAAGCGGACGCTCAAGTTACTACCACTGGGCATGGCCATAAGCAAAACGGCCATGCTCATATTCATTCAATTAATACTCCCCTATCTGTGTCAGCAATTACCGATGCAGGGCGAGAAGTTCGTCCCACGCTGAAAACCCTGTCTATCACGGGATACACCGAAAGCGCAGCTATTGGTAACGGTCACCTTGATCCTGGCATGCAGATACTGACCAAACCTTTTGCAATCGACATGCTCTTGCTGCCCGGGTAGGCAAATTGATGAACGCCTGACGTTTGCAGGTATCGATAGCGCACCGTTCAATCGTGCTAGACCCATCTCTCCAGGTTCCCTCCGCATGAGGCAGGCGAACCCTTTGCTCTACCAAAGCCGCTTTGAATAGCCGTCAGGTCTCAAGAGGAGCGCTCCAGGGATGATCTGTGTGGCAGCAGGCCTACACGCCAGGAAATTTGATGACCATTACATTGAACGAGCATGCTGCGCTCACGATACGCTTCGCGGGAGGAAAGGGTTTCCGCCTCTTCCTCTGTGATGCCATCCAGACGGTTGCGGCTGATCACACGATAACTCTCATCTCCACACAGTAGCGCCGCTTCCGAATGGCAGGACGACCAATGGCCTAACAAGCCGTTGCACTCCACGGCGTATCCAGCTGTTCCGTCCTGCAGATAAGCCGTCTGGGAAGTGGCACAGCCTGACAACAGGATCAGTCCGAACAGTAAGGCGCCCATGCTGGCGTTATGAAAGAGAGATGAGAGAGTCATGGCTGAGTGCTCAGGTGGGTATGAGCACTATGGTAGGAGGCAACCTGACACTCAAAAAATTGTTTGCCGAGATACCTTCTATTACGTTGAAAGATAGTTATCTCTCAAGTCCGGCCCCTGCGTCAGTCACCTCATTCAATCTGGCACCTGCTGAAGGAGCTGCTCAGAATAAACCGCAACAGCGCTCTCATTAAGCTAGCTGCTTACAGGACGAGCAAACGTCGAAGCGGCCTGTCCACACATTGTTATAACGGCTATAAAGACGATATTTACTGGGCGCCCTGATTGAATGGAAGCGATATATAGTGTCGGCCCAGCTCCGTCAGCGTGCCGTCATTGGCCAGGAGACTCGAGTGATGCACATCATTATCGACTCGACCGGAAAACCAGGCATAACGAAATACATCGGAACGGGATTCTAGCAGGGCGACCATTTCGGTCATCTGCTGCTTCTGTTTTTCTACGGAGTCGATCTGCGCTCCGTCAGGCAAGGAATGCCAATTCGCAAATTCAGTAACCCAGAACGGCCGACCATAGCGGGCAAGGCGATCAAGCATTCCAGACAGCCCATAGTCGTACCAATGAAATGCCAGATAATCGATTTGCGGATCTCGACCTGCGTGGGCCGAACTGTATGCAGCAAAAAAAGCGTCGAGCCACGCAACCGGGTCTGAATAGCCTGAAAGAGTGCCCCAATTCATTGCTGGACCCACCAGCTTGACGCCCGTGTTGCGGGAGATGGCCTCGAGGCGAGGCCACAGGGCGGCTGCTGCCTGGGGCGTCAAATTAGCTTGATCCAGTAGATTGGGTTCGTTGATCACAAGCAGATAACGTATAGCGGGATGAGCTGTCAGATACATCTGCAACTCTCCATCATTAAAGTTCTCATTCCATACCATGGGAATGAAATCCATTTTATATACGTCCGCATAGTTATAAGCACTTACGGCATCACTAGGACGGGGACTCCAGTTGTACCACCAACTTATGCCCGAAGATAACGCACTCATATCCTTTCCAGAGGTTAGATCATATGCAATGCCCCGTTTAGGACTTTTACTAGATGGGTCCGCTTGAATCAATGGTGAACCTACAAGCGTAACGAGTATGCCCAGCGTTACTGCTAGTCGCCGTATAAAAGATCTCATCCCCTCTCCTTGTAAAAATGCCTCAGAAGTGCCGTTTCAGACAGTATCTATGGAGCGTAGGCGACTATAATTCTCTGTCAACCTGACGCTTAACTGGTCAATTTCAGCAGATTACGGTGAGACTTTTATAGTCTAGTCACCTTACTTATTAAAAATAGGTCCAAGTCTAGCTATAGCACAACCAAGTTTAATCATTACAACGACATACCCGTATAAATAGTTGACTAAAGCCGCCATTCTATTAAATCAAGAATATATCAAGCAGTAGCCTTTATATATTTTATACCGCTTGAATATACGCTCTTAAAGATATGCCCTTAAACATCGATATACATAATCCTAAGCGAATACCAAGTCTATTCGTTGTATCCAGTACGATGGGCAGGTATCTTGATCTTCGTTGACTTATGCTCGCTTACTGCATCATGAAAGAGCAGATACGGTTCCATCATAAAGCTACTGTTCTGTCATACTCGGTTGAAACGCTTCAAAGCGATTGAGTCAGTCTGATGCAGTCATACCCGCGGCTGCCCCTCAGTCAGGGCGTTGATTTCCAGCCATGCCGAGTGCTTCTGCTCTTTCGCTAGCCTATAGCCTGGCGCAACTGGAAACGTACTGCTGGTCAGGCGGTCCCATCATCACATTTGACGACCGCACTTTATTAGCTCCGGCCAAGGAAACTGTCATGAGTGATACCACTTACGTCCCACCCAAGATCTGGAAACCTACCACTGCCTCAGGTGGTACCTTTGCCAATATCAATCGCCCTGTAGCCGGGCCAACACATGAAAAGGCTCTTCCGGTTGGTAAGCACCCCCTGCAGTTGTATTCGCTGGCTACGCCAAACGGCGTAAAAGTCACCATCATGCTGGAGGAATTGCTTGCCTTGGGCCATACCGGCGCCGAATACGATGCCTGGCTGATCAAGATTGGCGAGGGCGACCAGTTCTCCAGCGGCTTTGTCGAGGTCAACCCTAATTCAAAAATCCCTGCTCTCGCCGATCATGGCGGTGACACGCCTGTTCGAGTATTCGAATCGGGCTCCATTCTTGTCTATTTGGCCGAAAAGTTTGGTGCCTTTCTACCAACCGACACACTGGCACGTACCGAAACCCTGAATTGGCTGTTCTGGCAAATGGGTTCGGCCCCCTTCGTAGGCGGCGGCTTCGGGCATTTTTATGCCTATGCTCCAGAAAAGCTCGAATATCCTATCAACCGTTATGCCATGGAAACCAAGCGCCAGCTCGACGTGCTGGATCGGCAGCTGGCCGAACGTCGTTATATTGCAGGCGATGAGTACACCATTGCCGACATGGCCATTTGGCCCTGGTACGGCGTTCTTGTACAGGGTGGTCTATACAATGCCGCCGAGTTTCTCTCGGTGCAGGACTACACTCATGTGCAGCGCTGGGCAGCTGACATTGCCAAACGCCCCGCCGTGATTCGCGGACGTAAGGTCAACCGCACATGGGGTGAAGAGACAGACCAAGTACCCGAGCGGCACGACGCGTCGGATCTGGACTGATCGTCAGCAGCGTCGGCCATCTGATGGCCGACGCCACACGCAAGCAAACGGCTCTGCTTTCAGTCACCGTCCTGCTTGTTTCGGGTTAAACACTATTTGCCAAAGTGGTGCCAGTTAAGCTCAACAGGTTATTAAACTCTTTCTAATAGCATAAAGAGTCTTAACGCCTTGATATATTAGTCATTTAGAAGTACTCCGCTCAGGCGCTTGGAAGACGAAAGTCTCCTTTTGCTCTTGATGTCCGTATTACGATAGTGATTGTTTCTGCCCAGGCGCAACGCAACATTGAACTGTCCGGTTAGCGGAAAACGTTGTATTTATAAACTGAGCAGATGTCTTATCGAAATGAACTTTTAGAGCTACATCTCTAAAGCCAGCCAGCTGGTAATCCAGAGCTAAACCTCATGGCTGGATCCATTGTGAACGGTACACAGTTAGGTCTCTGTATCTATTGGGCCGCACAGAAACCAAAAAAGACTTTAGATTAGCCCTCCTGCGGAACGGTCCAAAAAATCTGGACGTTCCCATCATCACGAAAAGCCAAGGTTACGTTGTCGGTTTCCTCAAGCTCCGCCATGATCTGCTCCCACACCTCATCCGGATCGCTTTCGAGCCGCTCAAGCAGGGCTGTTTTTGCGCGCTGTGCGGCTGGACTGTTGATAACCCGCTGAAGACGCATAGCAAGTAAGTCATAGGGTTTGGGGGTAGGTGGAGAAGATGTGGTTTTCTTAGCCATACGCATAGTTCAATACTGTATATATTTACAGTATTATATTTGTGGTGTGGAGATCATGCCGTTTCATGAACCAGCTCCCGAGCGTATGTAGTTACGCGACCGATGCTCATCCTGTGTGTGGCTGTCCTCTCACAGGACGTTCGGCCCTCCACGAAGTTATTACTTAAGGAGTGATTACACACTTTCGGGTGTACTGATATGCGGCGCAAGCGCATTTCGCCCCATCGGCAGTTGCTCTGGTGCAGCAAGAGCCGCCTTTACCAATTCATGCACAGCATCCTGCGCCATGACACCGAGCGGATGCGACAATACCGCCTGGACGAGACCATCCTTCAAGGCAGCCTGGGTAAGAGGCGTCAGATCATGACAGACCACTACGGGTAAGCGTCCTTGCCGCTCGCGTACCTCCCTGAGCGCACGCAGTACCCCTTCTATCCCTCCTCCCGCCACGTACAGCCCTGCCAGATCAGGCTGGCCTCTTAATAAATCCAAGGTGTTCTCATAAGCGAACATTTCATCTTCCAGCGTAAGCCTGGGCACCAGAAGCTCCCACTCCCCGGCCCGCTCGCTCAAATAACTTCGAAAGCTCATTTCACACAGCTCCTGACACTGGAAGCGCTGAGTGCCGATCAATAGCGCCACCGCCCCTGGCTGGCGAGCCAGCTGGGTAATGAACCAGCCGGCTGTACGTCCCGCCCGGCGGCTATCAAGCCCTACATAACCTGCACCCGCAGAGGCTGCCAGATCAGACACTAGTGCGATTACAGGCATACCGTCTGCGCGCAAGGAGGCCACCGCTTCGCATACTTCGCGGTGATCGGCTGCAACGACACCTAGTGCATCTACCTGACCACGCAACGCTAGAATCCGCTGCGCCGTGGTAGAAGGGTCGAAGTCATCCAGATAGGTAATCACAACCCTTACCTGTGCCTTAAGCGTGGTGGCGGCTGCCTCGGCTAGCGCTTCGGCTAACCTTTGGTAAAACGCCACGCCCTGCTTCATGAGCAGAAAGCCCAGCCGCACGATGGGCCGCTGCCCTGCCAGATGTTGTTCGATAATGCCCCGTGCATGAAAACCCAGTTGAGATGCGGCATCGGCGATACGCCGCGCTGTGTCTGCACGCACTCTGGCTCTCAGATTGATGACCCGGTCCACTGTTGACAGGCTGACCCCTGCCAGACGGGCTACATCTTCCATAGTAGGGCGACGCGACGAGACACTAGAAGGCTCTGACATGCGTGGATTACCTAAGCCGCTTGTTTGACAGGTTTTGATAGGTTCCGTCGCGACTATAGCACCTGCTACTAGCAAAGAGGCCCTGCGCTGCAGGCTACTCTATTACAAATGGATTGGCTTACACGCTGTTTGTAGCATAGCTCTCTTAAGACTTATGCGTTCTCTTTTCGATAGTTAAGTCCACCAGAAAGACTTCAATGCCTTCCTAAATGGCATGCGTGCGTTTCTGCCAGGAAATGAAAGTCTACTCTATTTGTTTGAAAGGTTTTGACAGATAACGCCATCCCTTCTCTAGCTTTACTTTTCTAGGCCTTCTAGCCTTTCGATCACGTTCTACAGCCCCGTCATAACAACAAGCCTCGGAGCGCAACATGGCCATAAAAATATCCACTGCCCCTTGCTGTTGGGGTGTTGATGACGTCAACAATCCTTTTCTTCCCCCTTGGCAGCATGTACTGCACGAAGCCTCGCAGGCCGGTTACCGCGGGATTGAACTAGGTCCTTATGGATATCTTCCGCTAGACGTTCACACAGTTGGTGATGTTCTGACCGCACATGATCTGCATGTGGTTGCCGGAACTATCTTCGATAACCTTGTTGACCCTCGAAACCTGTCAAATCTTCTAGAGCAGACGCACACTATTTGCTCCTTACTTACGCACCTACCCGTTATCGAGCAGGAGCCCGGCCAACGTTTCCGTATGCCCTATCTGGTTGTAATCGACTGGGGACATGAAGAACGCGACTATAACGCTGGCCATTCTGACCAAGCTCCGCGTCTTCCCCAGCAGGACTGGCAGCACATGATGAGTCACATCCGTACCATAGCCGACCTCAGCTGGAAGGAATATGGCGTGCGAACGGTGATTCACCCGCACGCCGGTGGCTATATCGAGTTCGCCGATGAATTGGCGCAGCTGGTGGAAGATATTTCCGACGATGTTGCGGGTTTGTGCCTGGATACAGGCCATTTGTATTACGCCGGCATGGACCCGGTAGCGACGCTCCGCCAGTACGGAAGTCGCCTTGACTACCTGCATTTCAAAGATATCGATCAGGCGATATTCGATCAGGTCATGGATGAACGCATTAGCTTCTTTGATGCCTGTGCCAAAGGCGTCATGTGCCCAATTGGACGCGGCGTCATCAACTACCCCGCCCTATACGAACTCATTCAAACACTGGGTTATCAGGGCTACATCACCGTCGAACAGGAGCGCGACCCACGCAACGCCAAGGGTACCCTGCACGATGTTGCGGCCAGCCGCAGCTATCTCTCTACGATCGGTTTCTAACCCACTCTGCTAAAGGACAATAACAATGATTAATGGCAGCAAGCGTATCCCCCACCCCATCCGCTGGGCCATGGTAGGAGGCGGTCGTGATAGCCAGATCGGCTATATTCATCGTTCGGCCGCCTTGCGTGATCAGAACTTTGCCTTGGTAGCCGGAGCATTCGATATCAATCCTGAACGCGGTCTCGAATTTGGCATAACACTAGGTGTCGATCCTGAACGCTGTTACCCGGACTACCTCAGTCTGTTTGAACAGGAGGCCCAGCGACCAGATAGTATTCAGGCGGTATCCATCGCCACACCCAATGGCACGCATTACGCTATTACCAAGGCGGCTCTGGAGGCAGGCTTGCACGTAATCTGCGAAAAGCCCCTGTGCTTTACAGTGGCGGAAGCTGAAACATTGCGTGAAGTAGCTTTGGCGAAAAACAGAATCGTAGGCGTGACCTATGGTTACGCCGGCCATCAACTGATCGAGCAGGCCCGCCAAATGATTGCCCAAGGCGAACTGGGCGAAATTCGGATGGTACACATGCAATTTGCCCACGGTTTTCACAGTGACGCCGTAGAGTCACAAAACGGGGCCGCCCTATGGCGTATGGACCCGCGCATAGCGGGCCCTAGCTACGTACTAGGCGATATAGGTACCCATCCGCTGTATATTTCAGAAGTTATGCTGCCTGATCTGAAGATCAAGCGCTTGATGTGCTCGCGCCAGAGCTTTGTCAAAAGCCGTGCCCCGCTGGAGGACAATGCCTATACCCTCATGGAATATGACAGTGGTGCCATGGGCATGGTCTGGTCCAGTGCTGTAAACGCAGGTTCCATGCATGGTCAGAAGGTCCGCGTGATCGGCTCCAGGGCCAGTCTTGAATGGTGGGATGAACGTCCTAACCAGCTTTCATTCGAAATCCAGGGTCAACCAGCTCAAGTGCTGGAGCGCGGCATGACCTACCTCCACGCCAACGCCCTGATCGACGACCGCATCGGCGCAGGCCACCCCGAGGGGCTTTTCGAGGCGTGGGCCAATCTCTACTACCGCTTCGCCCTGGCCATGGACGCGACGGACCGTAACGATAGCACGCTATTAAAAACGCTTCGTTACCCAGACATCCATGCTGGCGTCGAGGGAGTGCGTTGGGTTGAGCGCTGCGTACAGTCTGCAGATCAGGACGGCGCATGGGTTGACTATTGACCTGCATCCTGAACAGCTAAGCCTTTACGATGGTCGTCTCTATGAACAACCTACATTCAGTGCAGCTGCGACCTGCTCAGCGAAAGTTTCTCATCACTGAAAATACCACTCATTCTGGCTTCCTCGCTGCGCATGAGATAATAGCAACCACCTGCCCTGATCAGGCACCGCTGCCTGCCCCCTTGGAATTGGGTAGGCTCCTTCTAAACGGCTCGGCATGAAGGGCTTAAAGGAGTACTATCGTGGCGGGTCGTTGCTGCCTGCCGCTCGCACCCCTTGGGTAAGGTGAAAGCATCCATGTTTTCTCCCAAATCGCTTCTCTGATCACCGAAGCATTGGTAATGCGAGCTCCAGAATGCTTCGCTTTCAGGAGGAACGATGATTTCAATTGAGCAAGCCAAACAGATGGCTAGAAGATTGCGTGCTTCATTGGCAGAGCGTAATCAAGACATACCCCACTCTACTGCGCTTGAGTTGGTCTCACATCAACTGGGTTACAAGGATTGGAACACTGCCTCAGCAGCACTTTCAAAAGAAGACCAAACGCAAAACAACCCTATCTTCGGAAGATCTGTCCCTATACTTCGGATATTTGATGAAACCAAGGCACGGGAATTTTACCTGGACTTCCTGGGTTTCAGCGTCGAGTTCGAACATCGATTTGAAGCTCATCTGCCGCTTTACCTTGGTATTGACCGAGGCGGTCTCAAACTTCATTTATCCGAACATCATGGCGACGCCAGTCCGGGGTCCACGATCTTTGTACCGATGCAAAACATCAAGGCCTTTCGCGATGAGCTATTAGCAAAACACTATAGCTACGGACGCCCAGAGATTGTTCACCAGCCGTGGGGAAAGGTTATGGAAGTCCATGATCCTTTTGGTAATCGCATTCGTTTCTGCCAGGACTGATTAGCTCACTGAGCTGGATAGTCGCTTGGGTATAGCTCAACGACTACCCAGCCCTGAATGACAATAGCGATCAGCCAAAAGGAGGTTTGATTCTGCTCGGTAAAGCAACCACTCAGCTTCATGAAGCCAAAAGTTGAGCAATTTTCTTACGCAGATTTCCATGAACTTCTTCTGTGTATGGGGGAGCGGCTTTCCAGTCATAGAACCAAACAGGCATTTTACGATGCTGCTCGGGTTCCGATGCATAGCGGGGAAAAATGTGACAATGGAGTTCTGGTTCTGAATTACCCAATATTTCATAATTCATACGCAGTGCCCCGGTAGCCTCTAGAACAGCATCGCCGATACGTGTCATTTCGAGTAGGTAGGTGGTTCTAGATTCAGCATCAAGATCATTCAGGCTAGGAACAACAGGATCTGGAAGCAACAGGCAATAGCCTGGAAGAAACTGTACATCGCCCATCACTGCCCAGCCAGAGGCCATACGGCAAATAACTTTGTCGTTTGCTCCAGTACGTGCGAGCGCCACACGATCTGAAATGAGTGACATGCGTGTCCTTAATAGCGGCATTACCGGCTAGGTCTTTGTTCAGAATTCTCTGACTTTGGTTTGATCATTTCCCTTATGACGATTGCCACCGCACTTTCTCGCAAGTACTAAATCTTCCGTATCAAACACTAAAGCGTGTGGCGCCCCTTTAAAAAGGCAGCGTTGATTAAATTTTCGAATTATCACTTCCAGCCAATAATTTGCATTTAAAATGCTGTTGTCTTCCAGATATAACCCAGCGACTACCGCATACCATACAGGCATATCAGTTAAGGTAAGAGGTAGAGCTTATGGATTGACCTCAACTGTCTTATCTACTGAGCACAGCGAACGCCCTGCTGGATATAGATATTGAGTTGCCGTCTGGGTCTTTAGCATTCGCAAAAGAATAACCGTCAGCATGATGAGTAATGCCAAACCTTAACCCCTGGGTCATGCACTGCTCTTTGAAGCTATCTACATCCTTAACATCAAAAACGAGTTTGACGGCAGCTTGTCCTACTTTTATGCCCTTCCCGGCAGGATGAACCATAATAATGGCACCGCCGTTTTTATCTTTTGGTATTAGTTCAGCGATAAGATCATCAACGTCAATCTTACTAGCGAAACCGAAATAGCGCTCATAAAAGGTGCAAGTAACCTGAACGTCTCTGACGTACAGCATGATGCGATTCAGCTTTGGGTACATGCTTGTAGCCTGCTTTTTGATTTATGAATGGAGTCGAGCATATACCGCTTCGGCAACTACCACTTCGAAAACCAAAAATTAAAAAGCCAACCTCCTTTAAAAGCCGACTCTAACTACGAGTAGTTAGAAGCAGTCGAAAGCAACTTCATAGTAGACATTGGGATATAACTCAACGGCTACATATTTTTTTATAGCAGCTATCGGTCAGTTTCAATGTTATTTCTCACGAGCGCAGGCTAGATATTCCTTGGCCTATTTATCCAAGATATTACCTGCCTGCGCTCATCAGTAAGGCTTCGCTAGTGATGCTTAGTCCAGCAGATCTGCGGGTACGTTGCCGCCGTTCTCAGCCAGCTTTTGCAGTACAGCTTTGTGCAGCCACATGTTCATCTGCGCGGAGTCCTGCAGTTTGTCTGCTGGGCAGTTCAGTTCTTTGGCGAGCTCCTGACGAGCAGACAGGCTGCTGTCCAGGTCAAGCAGCTTGAGCAGATCGACGATGGACGTTTTCCAGTTGAGCTTTTCGGCATGGTTGGCCGCCAGCCCGTCGAGCTTGGCAGCCACATCCACCTGACTGATGGCCTGTGGTGCGGCTCCGGTAGCTGTATCCGTGGACGAGGATGACGTGCCAGCGGGCGTACCTGCCGCTGCATCAGTGCTGCCCGGCTGCTGCGCGGTAGGTTCGGCAGCGTGTGCTTCTTTACCAATACCAAGCTTGGACAGGATATTGCCAAATAGGCTCATATAAACTCCTCATCTATCAATCGAGACGGTGACCTGCTTGTGCAGGGCTTGCCTATCTTCCGACCGCTGTGTCATGGAATTAGTTTGAAATAAATGCCATTAGTTTGAGACCAGACCCAACATCTTCATTCCAGTTGGTGTTAGTTCTCCTTCGGAATAATGGAGATGGCACCATTTTTTTCCAGAATCGCATATTTGATCTGATCAATTCGCTCAAGCCCATGCGTGGTACGGGCCGCCTCCAGGATGTCCTCCTCGGCCAGACGTACCTTGTTCAGTCTCGCCTTAAGCACCTGTCCATTCTCTACGATGATCATGGGCATCCCGTCTATGAACCGCGCAAGCTTGGGCGACCGCTCCTTGACCAGCGATAACCCGATATCGATGACTACCAGGGTCACGATGATGAGCGCTGCGTTGGTTACGGAAAAATCATCGCCCAGCAACGCCTGTTGGGTCGCCTCGCCAATAATCAGAAGTAGCACAAAATCAAACGTTGTGATTTCAGCCAGGGTACGCCGCCCGGCAATCTTGAAGATAACAAAGACCACCAGATAAACCGCCGCAGCGCGTAATACCGCGTCCATGATTGCTCCTTACGGATAAATGAATTGCGTCAGTTGCAGGGCGGGCCCTGAAGTCAGCGTTGAAACGACACTGCGAGACAGACCAACCCCCTGTGCCCGAAGACTCAGGTGCGTCTGGACCCAGCCTCGATCATCAGCCAGGTAGGTAAGGCGCATCCCTGAACCGTAGCTGCGGGATTCGACTGGCTCGGGTTGCAGGCTGTCGACACTGAATGAGTCCAGCAGACTGCCGTCGAGCAGGATGGTCGCTTTTCCATCTGCCCCAGCCTTGGCCCTGATGGTAATCGGGATGGATGCACCATTACGTGCAAAGCGCTCGTAGACAATGATCAGTTCGCCATCAGGACTCTGGATTTCGGTATGACTTAGTGGACCCTTGGAGAACAGACCAAGCAACGTCAGGATGACAATGGCGCACAGCACGTACCAGCCTATACGCTCGATCATCCAGATCCGTTTCTGTACGCAAAGGTCTTCTTGGATCGGATACTGGCGGCTGGAAAACTCGTTCTTATCGTCTGGCATTGACATATTTACATCCCTGGCCTGTTGTTACGGTTGAAAGCCGGGACACTCATTAGTTCTGCGCGCACACGCCGTGCCTCGCCTCATCCCCTATTGCAGCACACCGCATACAGCAGCCAGGAACCAAGCCCTTAAGCATTACGTCTGCAGGTAATACCTTGAGGGGCACCATGACATTCAATGAACTCTCGGCAAAACTCTCAAACTGGGCAGGCCAAGCCCGCACGTTTCAGCTGGCTGTCGCAGGCATCATTCTCTGGGCTATTACAGGCCCGATCTTTCATTACAACGATACGTGGCAGCTGATCATCACACTTCCACGACCATTATTACGTTTCTCATGGTGTTCCTGATTCAGAACACACAGAACCGTGACAACGATGCCCTGCACATCAAGCTCGACGAACTCTTGCGCATTACCCAAGGCGCCCAGGATCGCCTGCTCTACCTGGAAAGTCTCGACGCCATGAATTTAAAGCGCTGCGCAAGAAGTATGAGGAAATAGGAAAAGAGGCCAGTGCGCTCAAGAGTCGGGACCTGGAGGCCGAAGAAAAGACTGAACAGGCCTCAAACTAACGTGACATAAATCACGATTATAAAAATTAACCCTTATTAATGGCACTAAACCATCACTACATCATTGACATATAAATAAATTTAAAAAGCGCCATCAAGTTTCAAGCGTAGAAAACGATAACCAACCCAATGCGGTTCTCTGCGCAATCGACTTAATGGTGGTGCTTGATGCCTTCCTCTGATGTTTCTCTCGATCACTCCATTTCTGGAGCTTCCAACCATTCCTCGATGACAGGTGCCGTCTGGATACCGCTTGCGCTGTGTGGCGTAGCTGGCGGAGCCGGGATCGTCTGGGCGGGAAACGTTTCCTTATTGAGCTGGGTGCTGGCAGCTGCACTACTTGTTGTAACCGGACTTTTGGGCGCTTGGGGCCAGGCTCGCCAGCAGCAGATGTTGAAAGCACTTTCTGCCTCACAAAGTGAGGCACGCGGTACGACTGGCAAAAAGGCCCAAGAAGGTGCTGTAGATGGGATCTGTATTGAAGTGCTCCCGGTGTGGGCACAGCAGATCGAAACAGCACGCAGCCACACGGAAGAAGCCGTTACCCAGCTGACCCATCGCTTTGCCGAACTGGCAGGCCGTATCCAGATGTCCGTTGAAGGTTCCCATGATGGCAGTGCTCAGGCGCTTGTTGCGCTCCTGTCCTCCAGCCAGAACGAACTCAACGGCATCATTACCGGCCTGCGTGAAGCCCTGTCGAGCAAAGAAGTGCTTCAGCGTGAAATTACTCAATTGCACGACTTCACCGGCCAACTTCAAGCCATGGCCAAGGATGTTGCCGATGTTGCCAAGCAGACGAACCTGTTGGCCTTGAACGCGGCTATCGAAGCTGCACGTGCAGGCGAGGCAGGACGTGGGTTTGCGGTAGTCGCCGATGAAGTTCGCAGCTTGTCGACTCTGTCAGGCAACACCGGACAGAAGATCAGCGAAACGGTGGAGACCGTTAATGCCGCCATTCGCCGCACCCTGGAGGCGTCCGAGCAGTACGCCCGTCAGGATGCTGAAACCCTGGCGAACTCCGGAAGCGTCATTGAAAACGTCATCACCCAGTTCAATGCCAACGCCAGTCATCTGGTGCAGCAGAGCAACACCTTGCGCGAGCAAAGCGAAGCCGTGGGCGCTGAAATCTCGGACGTCCTGGTAGCGCTGCAATTCCAGGATCGCGTCAGCCAGATGCTGAGCCATATCCGCAATGACCTGAATAAGCTAGAGCAGCGCCTGCTTGACCGGCGTACGCAGGCAGCGCAAGGCGCGGCGTTAAAGCCGATCGATACCAAAGCCTGGCTCGATGAGCTGGCCAGGACGTATACCACGGCGGAGCAACTGGCTGTTCATCACGGCAAAACGCCGACGTCAGCCGCTTCGTCCGATATCACTTTCTTTTAAGCCACCCTTCTGTTCGAGACCATTATGAGCACGAAAAAAACCGTTCTTATCGTTGATGACTCCATTTCGATCCGCCAAGTCGTCGGCATGACACTCAAGGGCGCCGGCTACGACGTGATCGAGGGCTGTGATGGCAAGGACGCACTGGGCAAGCTCGACGGCCGCAAGATCCACCTGATCATCAGCGACGTAAACATGCCCAATATGGACGGCATTGCGTTTGTTACAGCAGCCAAGAAGCTGCCAGCCTACAAGTTCACGCCGGTCATCATGCTGACCACCGAGTCAGGCGCCGACAAGAAATCAGCCGGTCAGGCCGCAGGCGCCAAAGCCTGGATGGTCAAGCCTTTCCAGCCCGCTCAGATGCTGGCGGCTGTTTCCAAACTGATAATGCCGTAATCGCTCTAGGAGCGTCCCATGACCGAAGCCTTTTCCGAACGGCAAAGCCCTGTAATTTTCGAGGGGCCGTTGACCATTTACACCGCCGCCGAAAGCAAGGCCAAGGTACTTGAGCCGCTCAAGGCCAATGCGCATGTCGAATTCGATCTGGCAGCAGTAGACGAATTTGACTCCGCTGGCTTGCAACTTCTGATCCTCGCCAAGCATGAAGCGGCGCGGATCAATTGCACGCTTAGCCTGTGCAACCACAGTCCGGCTGTCATAGAACTTCTGGAACTGAGCGGGCTTGTGAGCTTTTTCGGCGACCCTCTCCTCATTCAGCCGCAGATGGCATGAAGGCCACGTTATGAATATCGATGACGTGTTGAAAATTTTTATTGCCGAAAGTCAGGAGCTTCTCCAGCAGATGGAGGACGCCCTGCTTCAGATTGAGCAGAACCCGCATGACCCGGACCTGATCAATGCAATTTTCCGGGCAGCCCATACGATCAAGGGTTCGGCAGGCC
Organism: Pseudomonas sp. MAG002Y; assembly: GCF_019400845.1. Taxonomy (NCBI): domain Bacteria; kingdom Pseudomonadati; phylum Pseudomonadota; class Gammaproteobacteria; order Pseudomonadales; family Pseudomonadaceae; genus Pseudomonas; species Pseudomonas sp. MAG002Y. Next base: position 29,920 of record NZ_WOEJ01000021.1, read on the forward strand.
TGTTCGGGTTGGACGGTATCGTTAGTTTTACTCATGTGGCAGAAAGCGTTCTGGATCGCATTCGCAGTGGCGAGCTTGCCTTCAACGATGCGTTGGCCGCCCTGTTCCTGCAGGTATGCGATCAACTCAATGCGCTGGTGGCCCATGTCGAAGCCGGTGGCTCGCTGGATGAATTGGAACCGGCTCTCCACAAGCAGGGCGCTGCACTGGTCGACACCTTGAGCCAGTATCTGTCTGGTACTACCGCGCCGGCCTCAATTGTGGAAGCGCCTGCGCCTGTAGCCCGTGAAATCAGTGACAAACCTGGCGAGCATTGGCACCTGTCGCTTCGCTTCGGCCCTGATGTACTGCGTAACGGCATGGACCCGCTTGCCTTCATGCGCTACCTCAACACCTTTGGGCAGATCGTTCACATCGTGACGCTGACCGAGCACATCCCTGCCACCGCCGAAATGGATCCCGAGACCTGCTACCTGGGGTTCGAAGTTGCTTTTGCGACCGATGCTGACAAGGAAACCATTGAGGGCGCGTTCGAGTTCGTCCGAGAAGACAGCCAGATTCGCATTTTCCCGCCGCACAGCAAAACAGCAGATTATATTCAGCTGATCAGCGATATGCCCGAGGAAGATTTGCGCCTGGGTGAAATGCTGGTGCGCTGTGGTGCCCTAACGCAAATAGAGCTGGACGAAGCCCTACGCAAGCAGTCAGGCACGGAGGTATCGCCTCAACCCATTGGACAGGTCCTGATCAACGAGCAGGCCGTACAGCCGCAGGTTGTAACCGCGGCGTTGCAAAAGCAGAAGCAGGTCAAGGACAACCGCACGGCCGAGAGTAACCTGATACGGGTCGATGCCGGCAAGCTGGACCAGCTGATCAACCTGATCGGCGAACTGATCATTGCTGGAGCCGGCACTCAGCTGGTCGCCCAGCAAAGCGGCGCTGCAGAACTGGTCGAGTCCACAGGCGTGTTGTCCCGCCTCGTTGAAGAAGTCCGCGACTGCGCATTAACCCTGCGCATGGTTCAGATCGGGACCACGTTTAATCGCTTCCAGCGTGTCGTTCGGGATGTCTCCAAGGAATTGGGCAAAGATATTGCGCTGGAGATTACCGGCGGTGAAACCGAGCTGGACAAGACGGTTGTCGAGAAGATTGGCGACCCGCTGACTCACCTTATTCGCAATTCTATGGACCATGGCATCGAGCCAGCCCAGGTTCGTCTGGAGCGTGGTAAACCGGTGCAAGGCACCGTACGGCTCAACGCCTATCATGAATCCAGCAGCATTGTCATTGAAGTGTCGGATGACGGCGGCGGGCTGAATCGTGATCGCATTCTACGGAAGGCCACCGAGCGCGGCCTTGTCGGAGACAACCAGAGCCTGACCGACAAGGAGATCTTCAACCTAATCTTCGAGCCAGGTTTCTCTACCGCAGACCAGGTCAGCAACCTGTCGGGTCGCGGTGTCGGCATGGATGTGGTCAAGAAAAACATCATGGCCCTGCGTGGAACCGTCGAGCTGGATAGCGTGGAAGGCGTAGGGACCACTACACGGATTCGTCTACCACTGACTCTTGCCATTATCGACGGCTTCCTGATCGGCGTTGGCAAAGCCACCTATGTGGTGCCGCTCGACATGGTTGAGGAATGCATCGAATTGACGCAAGAGCAATCGACAACAGCGACCCAAAACAGTCACTTTATAGATCTGCGCGGCGATGCATTGCCCTTTGTAAAACTGCGAGAGCTGTTTGCCATCGAGGAAGACGCTCCCCGTCGGCAGAACGTCGTGGTGGTGAACTACGCGGGTATGCGGGTCGGCTTGGTAGTGGATCAGCTTATGGGTGAGTTCCAGACCGTCATCAAGCCGCTGGGCAAGATTTTTGACAATAACCGGGCCTTGGGTGGCTTCACCATCCTGGGCAGTGGCGCCGTGGCGCTGATCCTGAATATTTCCGGTGTGGTGCAGGAGATCGCCGAGCGCCAGCCTCAACCTCTTCCAAACGCTGCAATGGCCATCACGGCCTGATGCCAAGAGATTACAGTCATGAACGAAACGAAAAAGATGGTTTTGCTGGTAGTTGCAGCGTTGCTAGGCATCGTTCTGCTGGCCGGTACTGCTCAATATCAGATCGGACAGGTCTTCAAGGCCGCCAATTTCGGAAACAGCAACACAGTTCCCAGTCTGTTGGCCATCACGGCCATCAACGATCCGGTGAACCGTTCTATCCGTAATCTGTATCTGCACCTGCTCAGCGATGATGCCGCCGAAAAAGCGAAGATCGACCAGGACCTTGCAGGATTGCAAGCCAAGATTGAGGAGTCACTCAAGCATTATGAAGAGAATATTGACAGTGACGAAGACCGTCGTATGTTGGACGCAGATCGCGAAATCATCGGCTCGCTGATCGCTTTTGAAAACAAGCTGCTCGACCTGTCACGCCAGAACCGCATTGACGAAGCCAAGGCCACCCTGGTGGCCAACCGCGCTATTTTCAGCAAGGTGAGCGATACCCTGGGCGCCCACCGCCAGCTCAACCAAAAGCTCGGTAGCGAAGGGGCGGAACGGGCACAGGCGATCAAGGACAGCGCCACTTTAACGGCTATCGCCATTGCGCTGGCAACACTCATTATCATCGGTCTGCTTGGCTTCTTTATCATTCGCAGTCTGCAACAGGTCATTGCTGTAGCCAATCGCGTGGCAGCCGGCGACCTGCCTGATGACTTGAAGGTAAGCGCGAACGATACCACCAGCCTGATGGCAGCCATGCATCGGATGGTTGGTACACTGCGCAACCTGCTGGGCGAGATGAGCCGCATGTCCTCCGAACATGACAAGGGCGAAACGGATGCCTTTATCCCAGTTGAATCGTTCCAGGGCAGCTTCCGCTCCATGGCTCAGGGCGTCAACGACATGGTCAAAGGCCACTTGAGCGATTCGCACAGCGCCATGGCCTGTGTAAAGCGTTTTGGTGAAGGTGATCTGGATGCCCCGCTGGCACGTTTGCCAGGCAAGAAAGCAGTCATCAATGACAACATCGAGCAGGTTCGTGCCAATATCAAGGCATTGACCACAGACGTAAACAGCCTGAGCCGTTCGGCCATCGCCGGTCAGCTACAGAACCGTGCCGACGCAACCCAGCATCAGGGTGATTTCCGTCGCATCATTGAGGGCTTCAACGGCACGCTGGACGCCATCGTAGCTCCGGTAAACGAAGCGATGAGCGTAATGGCCGCGCTGTCCAATGGCGACCTGAACCGCACGATCGAAGGCGATTATCAAGGCCAGCTGCTGGAGCTCAAGCAGTCGGTTAATACTACGATCCATAAGTTGGGCCAGATCATCACGGATGTGCGCGATGCCGCCAATGCGCTTGCCAGTGCATCGGAAGAGATTTCCGCTACCGCCCAGAGTATGAGTCAGTCGTCATCCGAGCAGGCCGCCTCTGTCGAGGAGACCAGCGCTTCCATGGAGCAGATGTCAGCGTCCATCAGCCAGAATACTGATAACGCTCGTATGACGGACGGCATGGCCAGCAAGGCCGCCAAGGAAGCCGTCGAAGGTGGCCAGGCAGTACGTGAAACCACCACCGCCATGAAGAGCATTGCCGAGAAAATCGGTATCGTGGATGACATCGCCTATCAAACCAACCTGCTGGCTCTGAACGCCGCTATCGAAGCCGCCCGTGCTGGTGAGCATGGCAAGGGATTCGCTGTGGTAGCCGCTGAAGTGCGCAAGTTGGCCGAGCGTAGTCAGGTTGCCGCCCAGGAAATCGGCAATGTTGCCAAGGGTAGCGTAGCCTTGGCTGAGCGTGCCGGCAGTCTGCTGGATGAGATCGTCCCGTCGATTACCAAGACCTCTGATCTGGTACAGGAAATTGCAGCCGCGTCGGAAGAACAGAGCGCCGGCGTAGGCCAGATCAACTCGGCAATGGGCCAGCTCAACCAGATCACTCAGCAAAACGCATCGGCTTCGGAAGAATTGGCGGCCACGGCTGAAGAAATGAGCAGCCAGGCCGAAAAGCTACAACAGATGATGAGCTTCTTCTCTGCCAACCGTGCGGTGGGTGAACTGCACCGTGCCATGGACCATGGCACGGCCAGTTTCAACCGGCCGGTGCAGGGTGGAGAGCGCCGCATTGTGCAACGCCCGCTGCGTACGGGTTCGTCACCGGATGGTTTTGTCCGGTTCGAGGAATAAAGCATGAGCACTGATCTGACTGCATTTCTGGAAAGTGAACCGGGCGACTCCGAGCGCCAGCATCTGACCTTCGTGGTCAAGGGCGAGACCTTTGCCGTGAATACGTTGCGGGTGCGGGAAATCATCGAGTACGGCCAGCTGACGGTCGTACCGCTGATGCCGGCATTCATCTGTGGGGTAATCAACCTGCGGGGGGCCGTTGTCCCGGTCATTGATCTGGAGGCGCGCTTCGGCGGAGCCCGTACACCGGTAACACCTCGCACCTGTGTCGTCATCTTGGAGGTCATGGATGAAGACCAGCCTCAGGTTGTTGGCGTGGTAGTGGATGCTGTCAGCGAGGTGCTCGAGATTTCCCTGGAGCAGGTACGCCCTGCTCCGGCCTTCGGCAGCCGTATTCGCACTGATTTCATTCAGGGCATCGTCAAGATCGAAGAAGCCTTTGTAGTGTTGTTGAACGTTGACCAGGTGCTGTCGCTCACTGAAATCGCAGGGCTTGTCAGCTATCAAACGTCTGTCGGTAACGCGCGTGCGGCCCTCCCGCAGCGCTCGTTATAATTTTCCGGAGCTTTAGCCATGTTTAGAAACATGCGCGTTACCACCAAGTTGGGCCTGGGCTTTGGCACTGTTGTCGCCCTGCTTGCATTGGTCATCATTGTAGGCATCGTCAATATGGCCTCGATGAAACAATCCTCGGATAACATGTCCCAGGACCGCTACCCTAAAACTGTGATGTCCAACGAGATGATCAGTATCGCGTTGGACACCGGCCGTATCTTGCGCAACATGCTGCTGGTTACCGATCCGGCCAAAATCCAGGATTATGAAGATCAGGTTGCGAAGAACCGCGCCAGTAACGCAGAAACCATGACGCAGCTCGAGCAGAGCATCCATAGCGCGCGTGGCAAGGAGCTGTTCAAGGAACTGAGCGTTAAGCGTGCGGCCTTGCAGGCCAAATACGAGCCGCTCTTCAAGCTGGTCGACCAAGACCGCGACCAGGCAACCCGTTATCTGCTGGATGATTTTGCTCCTACCAATAATGCCTATGTCGAGGCCTTGAAAGCCTTGAATACCTACATGGGTGAGGAAATGGTAGCGGCGGGTACAGCGGCGACCCAGGCCTATGAAAAGGCCCGCCTGCTGATGCTTGGCATTGGTGTTGCTGCGGTAATCATCGCCTTGTTGCTGGGCTTCATTATTGCCCGCAGCCTACTCAATCAGTTGGGCGGCGAGCCTGCCTATGCCGCTGAAGTGGTTGGCCGCATTGCAGCAGGTGATCTCAGTGCTGACGTGGCAATCAAGGCTGGCGATACCACCAGCATGCTGGCTGCCATCAAGACGATGTCCGACAAATTGGCTTATATCATTAGCGAAGTACGTGGCTCGGCCGATGCGCTCTCCAGTGCATCCGAGCAGGTATCAGCCACGGCTCAGAGCATGAGTCAGTCCTCATCCGAACAGGCCGCATCCGTCGAAGAAACCAGTGCGTCCATGGAGCAGATGTCGGCGTCCATTGCCCAGAACACCGAAAATGCCAAGGTTACCGACGGCATGGCCAGCAAGGCCGCCCAAGAGGCCGCCGAGGGTGGTAAGGCTGTAAAGGATACTGTCGCCGCGATGAAAACGATCGCTGAGAAGATCGGCATCGTGGATGACATCGCTTACCAGACCAACCTGTTGGCTTTGAACGCCGCTATCGAAGCCGCCCGTGCCGGTGAGCATGGCAAGGGATTTGCCGTGGTAGCCGCTGAAGTACGCAAGCTGGCCGAACGTAGTCAGGTCGCGGCCCAGGAAATTGGCGAAGTGGCCAAGACCAGCGTGGCGCTGGCCGAACGCGCCGGTACGCTGCTGGATGAAATCGTGCCCTCCATTGGCAAGACGTCCGATCTGGTGCAAGAGATTGCCGCTGCCTCGGAAGAGCAGAGCGCCGGTGTGGGCCAGATCAACACCGCCATGAGTCAGCTTAGCCAGATTACCCAGCAAAACGCCTCGGCTTCGGAAGAACTTGCCGCCACTTCCGAGGAAATGAGCGGTCAGGCTGAGCAGTTGCAGCAACTGATGGAATTTTTCACGGTATCGGCCATGTCTGTGGCTATGCCAATGGAAACGCCTCGCAGTCAGCTACCAGTAGCTGTTGCCCGCAAGGCTTCAGCGCCTATCCGTGACTTCGCGCCGACCATGGGCCAGGCAGCAGGTGTTCCGGCAGGCTTCGTTCGCTTCAAGGACTAACCGCCATGGGTATTCATCAGGCTAAAGTTACCTCCGCGGCAATTGAGCAGCCGCGGCAATACCTCACCTTTTCGCTTAACGGCGAGATGTACGCGGTGAGCACGACCTGTGTCCGGGAAATCATCGAATACGGGCCGATTACGAATATGCCGATGCTGCCTCCCAGCATTCGCGGGGTCATTAATCTACGTGGCGCTGCCGTGCCGGTCTTTGACCTGGGTGTTCGTTTTGCAGGTGTGCCAACCGAAGCCAACCGCCGTAGCTGCATCGTGATGCTGGAGTTGGCTATCGATGGTCAGCGGCAGGTATTTGGCATCATTGTGGATGCGGTTAATGAAGTGCTTGAGATTGCCAAAAATGATATTGAGCCGGCCCCTCGATTCGGTACGAATATCCGCACCGACTTCATGACCGGTATGGCCAAGCGCGCGCAGGGTTTTGTGATCCTGTTGAACATCGAGCAGGTACTCGATACCGCAGACTTCGACCACCTTGCAGCCCAGGGGCTGAACCGGACGCTGTAATCACTATGGATACGCTAGCCCTGTCAGATAACGAGTTCAAAAAGTTTCGTGGCATGATCTACGAGGCCGCTGGCATCAGCATGTCCGATGCCAAGAAACCGCTGGTCAGTGGCCGGCTCGCCAAACGGATACGCCAGCGAGGGCTGACGAGCTACAGCGCTTATTTCGATACCCTAATGAATGACCGCCATGAATTTCAGACGGCGGTCGATCTGCTGACGACCAACGAAACCTATTTTTTCCGCGAGCCCAAGCATTTCGAGTTTCTTCGTACCGTCATCCTGCCAGCCTGTCGGGATCGGTCGCCGCTGCGGATCTGGAGTGGTGCCTGCTCCACCGGTGAAGAGCCCTACACGCTTGCACTGGTCTTGGCGGACGTGCTCGGAATGCGCCCTTGGGAGATCTTTGCTTCCGACATCAGCACCCGGGTACTGGAAAAAGCAAGGCAGGGGCAATATCCACTGGAGGATGCCGAGGGAATTCCCAAGCCGCTGTTGCATAAACATTGCTTCAAGGGCATTGGACAAAATGCGGGAACCTTTATCGTGGATCCTGCCTTGGCGGCGCGTATCACCTTTCAGCAGATCAACCTGAATACCCGTCTGCCTGATGTTGGAGAGTTCGATGTGATCTTTCTGAGAAACGTCATGATCTACTTTGACAATGACACCAAACGCCAGGTAGTTCAGCGCTTGCTGCATCACCTGCGGCCAGGCGGCTATTTTCTGGTTAGCCATTCTGAAAGCCTTAACGGCATTACCGAGGCACTCAAAATGGTCAAGCCTTCGATCTATCAGAAACCCCATGGCTGAATCTCGTGTTATCCGGGATGTGTATCTCAAGCCGGGCGATCTGCATTTCGGCGGTTCGGATACCCGCATACGCACCTTGCTGGGCTCCTGTGTGGCGCTGGTCTTCTGGCACCCTCAGCGCCTGCTAGGCGGTATGTGTCATTACCTATTGCCTACCCGCAGCAAGAAAGGTGCGGCGACGTCATCGCCTGGGCTTGACGGACATTATGGGGACGAGGCATTAGCCCTGCTGCTGCAATATATCGAAGCGACCGGCGCCGCCCCAACCGAGTTTACGTTGCGCATCTTTGGAGGCGGCAACATGTTTCCAGGCATCGCCCGAAACGAGAAAGACCATATCGGATTGCAAAATGTCAAAGCGGCAAAACAGCTGGTACAAGCCTACGGTCTCGTGTATAGCGCAAGCCACGTAGAAGGCGTAGGCCATCGCCGTCTAAGCTTTTCCATCTGGAATGGTGAAATCAGCCTGGAGCAATTACCTCCAGTAAAGCTCTCGTCGCGTTGAAGAGAACCTATTACCCATGATCAAAGTGTTGATCGTCGACGACTCCGCCGTGGTGCGTCAGGTGCTTTCCACGACGCTGTCTGCCGACAGTGCCATCGAAGTGATTGGCGTGGCGGCTGATCCGCTTTTCGCCATGGACAAGATGAATAAGCAATGGCCGGATGTCATCGTCCTTGATGTGGAAATGCCCCGCATGGACGGCATTACCTTTCTCAAGAAGATCATGGCCGAGCGCCCTACTCCGGTTGTGATCTGCTCGACGCTGACGGAAAAAGGTGCCGCGACCACCATGCAGGCTCTCTCATCCGGCGCGGTCAGCTTTGTCACCAAGCCACAGGCTGGGCTCCGACAGTTTCTGGTAGAAAGTAGCCAGGAGTTGATTTCCGCGGTCAAGGCAGCGGCCCGCGCCAACGTTCGCCGTATCGCAACGTCCGCGCCACCGGCCAGCCCGCCGCCGAAACTCAGCGCAGATGTCATCCTGCCGCCGGGCCAGGCGATGACCCGCACGACCGATACAGTGGTCAGCATTGGCACCTCTACTGGCGGTACGCAGGCGCTGGAAGTGGTTCTGACCGCCCTGCCACGGGTGTGTCCAGGCATCGTCATCGTTCAGCATATGCCCGAGCGCTTTACGGCCGCCTTCGCCGAGCGCCTGAACGGACTCTGTCAGATCGAAGTACGCGAGGCCCAGCATGGTGATCGCGTCATTCCCGGTCGCGCCTTGATCGCACCCGGCGGACGGCACATGCTGCTCAAGCGCAATGGCGCGCAGTATCAGGTAGAGATCGTTGACGGGCCGCCAGTAAGCCGTCACCGCCCTTCTGTTGATGTCCTGTTCCGTTCAACGGCGCGCTGCGCCGGCAAGAATGCCCTAGGTATCATCATGACCGGTATGGGAGACGACGGGGCACGAGGTCTTAGGGAAATGCGTGAAGCAGGCGCCAAGACATTAGGCCAGGATGAGCAGAGCTGTGTGGTTTATGGAATGCCCAAGGAGGCTTTCAAGTTGGGGGCCGTGGAGCGTGAACTGCCTCTGGACCAGATTCCGGCAGCTATTTTGAACATGGCCCGCTAGGCATTCTACGGACAATCGCAGCATGGCGCCTGTCCGTAGGATTTCAATTAACGCGTAAGGTCCGCCTTCAACTGCTCGCCTGCATACTGCTGAGCCTGTCTGGCCTTCTCAACGACCGCTGCCGTACCAAAGAACTCGTGCGTAACCCCTGAATATAACTGACGATCTACCGCTACGTCCGCATTGCGCAGGGCAGTCTCTAACTGAGCACCGTCATCGCGCAAAGGGTCCACCTCGGCATTGATAATTGTGACTGGCGGCAAGCCTTTCAGGTCGGCATGGACCAAGTCGATACGTGGGTCGTTCAGGTCGACCGGAGACTTCGTAGCCTGGGCCACAAACCACAGCATCATGGGTCGATTGAGTGGCATCGCATCGGCGTACTTGTCATAGGATTCGGTGTGGGTGTTGGTCTGGGCCACCGGGTAAACCGATAGAATATGCTTGGGCGCCGTCAGGCCGGCCTTCTTTGCGGCAATGGCCGTTGCAACAGCCAAATTACCACCGGCGCTTTCGCCAGCCAGTGCCAGGCGCTTAGGATCACCACCCAGCGAGCCGGCATTCTGGATCACCCAACGGTAGGCTGCGATGGCATCATCATGGGCAGCCGGGAATTTATGCTCGGGCGCAAGACGGTAGTCGACCGAAACCACGATAGCATTGGCCTGCTTCGCGAGCCCACGTGCACCTGCATCATAAACATTGCGATCCGCATACACCCAGCCGCCACCGTGGAAGTACAGGATGACTGGAAAAGGCCCCTTGCCTTCAGGAGTATACACGCGAGCCGGTAACGTACCTGCGGCGCCAGATACGCTGGTATCCACGCTTTTGACCCCGGGGACCAGTGCTTCAGGCGCACTGTCGCGCCCTTCCTTTTCAAGCACCGCCTTTACCGCGTCTGCAATGGTTGGCTGCTGACGCGCCTCAGTCGGAGTGATCTTCTCGATGGCTTTCGGATCGAAGCGGGCGTACTGATTCAGTACTTTTTGCATGTCCGCATCATTACGTACCGAGCTTTTAGCCCCGCTTATCGCCAGTTCGGACAAGGGCCTCTTTTCCGGCGACCGGTTGCTGCAGGCCGCCAGCGACACGCCCATGCCCACCGCAGCCATGAGAAGAATGCCGTTCTTAAGTCGGGAAGGTTGTAAACGCATAGGGTTTCCTGTTGTGTGATGTCATGTTAAAAACGACCACACAGGTTCAGGAACGTTGCCATTTCACATCAAAACACGGTAGTGGTAGCCATAGCGACGCTCAAAGCCGAGCGAGTGGTAAAGGCCTATTGCAGAGGTGTTTGAGTCTGTTACCTGCAGGTATGCCTGTCGGGCACCTTGGCGCTTTCCCCACGCTAACAGTGCGCTAACCAACTGACGCCCGAGACCACGCCCACGCCAGGCTGGCGCTACCACCAGATCAAACAGGCCCACCCAGTCACCTTCCGCCACTGCCAAGCCATAGCCAACAGGCTGCCCTTCTCTGTAAACCGTCGCGTAGGCCACAGGCCAGACGATAGCGTCCAGCAAGGTATCATGGTGTTGGCGACGGGGCGCATCCAGGCCGCTGAGCAAGGCAAAGCCGTTACCCCAGGCCTGTGTACGCAACGATTCAAGCGTGACCGTACCCTGGCTCTCTTTTAGATTACCTAAGCCCAGCGTCATCACCTCGGTAGGGTCGACCCGCTCATAACCCGCCGCTTCGAGCTGCCTGCCCGGCGCATCACCTGCCAGAGGCGTCAATCGAAAGATGACAGGCAAACCCTGCCGGCGGTACAGCGACTCGATATAGGAGCGTACGCTATCGAACGAGGCCGTTGGCTGCCAGGCATTGGCCGAATTAGCGCGCTTGGTATAGCCGCCTGCCAGACGCAGCACCCACCCCTCGTGAAAGACCGTCTTTTGTGCAGGCCAGGCATTAAAGGCACAGGCTTCCAACGTAAAGATATCAGTCATGAATCGCTCCTGTGCTGTTCCTTAAGCATGAGCTCACACAAGACGATAATTCAAGTGCGATGCAGCTGGTCGGATTTCCTCTACATCGATATCAGCTCGGTACAAGATTTGCTCAAGCTTCTCCAACCGCCTTGTAATTGACGTGGTACGACCACTGGTCGACAACAGTGCCCGGTACTGCCGTTTCGCTGTTCAAGTCCCTTAATTTTACGAGGTTATTACCGATAGCTCTTTAAGCCTATCTTTCGCACTGTCCACTTGTTTTATTAGCAAGCTAAGGACCTGCCGTTGCTTTACAGCTAGGAGTTCGCATGAAGCGTCGTCACTCTCTAGGGGCCTCTATCCGAATCGCGTTGGAAACGCGATTGATGTTCGATGCAGCAGCTGTCGTCACAGCGGAGAATACGCTCCACGATAGCAATCATGCTCATGAGGCTCAGGCCAGCCAAGCCAGCCATGAGGCCAGCGAGGCGCTAAGCCAAGCACTGCTAGCGGTACAGCCCCAGTCCGATCATGCTCACGCGGTAGCCAGCGGCGACGGTACTGCCCATGAAGCATCGGCGCAGCCCGCCGTTCATACGCATCCTGATGTAACGGATCAGATGCATCCTCTGATAGATGCCGCATCGGCTTCTTCTGCCCGCCAGGAAATCTACTTTATTGACAGCAGTCTGCCCGATCAGGGCTCGCTGCTAGCTGCGCTGCCCAAGGGCGCAGACATCGTTTACCTTGACCCGGCAAAAGACGGTCTGGAACAGATTGCTTCTGCTCTCCAAGGGCGTAGCGGCATAGATGCCCTGCATATCGTAACCCATGCCAACACAGGCGCTCTTGAGGTAGGTTCAACGCAGTTGACCGCGACCTCCATCCAAAGCCAATTTCATGATGTACTTGCCGAAATCGGCAGGCATCTGGATAGCCAAGCGGATGTACTGATCTACGGGTGTAATCTTGCCGCTGGTGCAGAGGGTCAAGAAACGCTTCGGGCGCTTTCACATGCGCTGAGCGCTGATATTGCCGCCTCTGACAATACTACAGGCAGCAGTGGAGACTGGGTACTGGAGCAGCAGATTGGCTCCATCGAAACCACATCGCTCCAGGCGACTGACTGGCACCATGACCTACTGGCAAACGTTGCCGTTAATGACAGCGTAACGGTCAACCAGGGCAGCAGCATTAGAATCGCCCCGCTATCCAATGATGTACTGGTGCTCAGCGTGCCCAAGCTGGTCATCGCCAGTCCTGCACAGAGCGGCAGTCTCGTCGTGAATAGCGACAATACAGTTACGTATACGCCTACCAAGGGCTATGCCGGAACGGACAGCTTCACCTATTACGTCCGTGATGCACTGCTTGGCGCCATTTCAACCACCGGCACGGTCAGCATTATCGTCAATGCGGCACCTGTTCTGACCGTACCGACCCTGAGCGGTCTTGTCGAAGATACCAGCGTCACCTTCTCCAGCGCACTGGGTACCCAGATCAGGGTAACGGACGCCGACAGTACCAGCGAGACAGTAGTGGTTTCCGTTCCCAAGGGCACGCTGGCAATTAACAGTAACGTCCTGTCCTCGATTACGTCAGGCCTCTTGAGCGGCTTTACCGTCAGCGGAAACAATACGGGAAGCGTGACGCTTTCCGGCTCGATTACAGACATCAACAATGCCTTGAATGGACTAGTCTACACTCCGGTAGCCGACGCCAATGGTCTGGTAAACCTGAGCGTTACTGCACAGGATCCAACCGGCCTGAGTGCAAGCTCAACCATTGCCATGAACTTTGCCCCTGTCACGGATATCGTGGCGGACAGCGTGGTGGCTTACAAAGATACGTCCAGTACATTCAATGTTCTCAGTAACGACCATTTCGAGAACACAGGGCGTGTCGTCACGGGATACAGCACCCCCAGCCACGGCACCCTTACCATTGATGCACAGGGTAATGCTGTCTACAAACCCGCCAGTGGCTGGACCGGCACCGATACCTTCACTTACACCGTAACCTCCGGCGGCGCAACGGAAACGGCAACCGTCACGGTAACAACGGTTATTCCGAATTATGCTCCTACTCTCAGCGTTCCTGGCACACAGAGTTTTCTGGAAGACGTTACATGCGTCTTTTCCTCGAGCAATGGCAATGCTATTACGGTGGCGGATGCTAATGGCGATACTCTGACCGTTACCCTACAGGCAACACAGGGCAACCTGACGCTTTCGCAAACGAGCGGGCTGACCTTTATCAGCGGAGATGGTGTAGCCGACGCCACTATGAAGTTCAGTGGCAGCGTGGCCGCCATCAATACGGCGCTTAATGGCCTGAGCTATATCCCAACACCCGATTACAATGGCACGGCTGCCATCACCCTTAGCGTCAGTGACGGCACTGCTGCCGTGCAAACAGCTAATATTGCCCTTAACTTGGCGCCCGTGGCCGATGGCGTGCCGGATTCGATCCAGACCGGCCCCTTAGCTCCTGTCACCTTCAACCCACTTGCCAACGACAACTTCGAGGGTACGCCCAGTATTACGGCTGTCAGCCAGGGCGCACGTGGCGTGGTATTGCTTAACCCCAACGGTACGGTCACCTATACGCCCTCGTTGGGCTATACCGGCTCGGACACCTTCACCTATACGGTAACGTCCGGTGGCGTGACGGAACAGGTCACGGTAAACGTGACCGTGGGCAACTCTGCACCTGTGGGTACGTCACTGGGTACGGCTTCTACGTTTGATGGCGGCCTGGTCCTGTTGTCTACCGCCCAGGCCTTCCGCGACCCGGATTTGCTCGACAAGCTGACTTACAGCGCCACGGGCCTGCCCGCTGGGCTCGGCATCGACCCGCTTACCGGGTTGATTACCGGCGTGGTGAATACGCACGCCTCGATGGTCAACGGCGGCGTCTATACCGTGACCGTGACTGCCACCGACCTTGCCGGTGCAAAAGCGACCAGCACACTAGTTCTCAACGTCAGCAATCCGGCTCCGATTCCGCTGGTGGGCCTGACACTGGGCGGCTCAGAGGACACGCTGCTCGGAATCAGCCTTGATACCCTGGGCATCATCGATCCAGACGGCGACGCCTTTTCCATTACTCAGGCAAAAGCCCTGAACGGAACCGTCACGATTAATACCGACGGCTCGCTGAGCTATCAACCGGACGCTGATTACTTCGGCCTGGATACCATTACCTACACCGTTCGTGATGTCGATGGCGGAACAGCAACCGGCTCCATTGCTGTGGTACTGGCGGCCGTTCCCGATCTGCCGGTAATCAACCTGCCCAGCATTCCTCTGCTTACCGAAGACACGCCGCTGATCTTCGCCAACCTGTTGGGACAACAGCTGAGTGTAGGCAATATCGATGGCACCCTGGTGGACGTGCGTCTAAGTGTGCCGGTCGGCAGTTTTACCCTTACCCAAACCGCCAATGTTACGCTGAGCGAAGGCGACGGGGTTAATGATAGTACCTTGCGTATTTCGGGAACCGCCGTAGAGGTCAATGCCGCGCTGAACAGCCTGATCTATACCCCCGCGGCTGATTATAACGGCCCGGTCAAGATCACGATAGACCTTGGTCAACTTACAGGAGGGCTGCTTAAAGTCCAGGCGACGCTACCCATTAGCATTGCGCCTGTACAGGATGCCTTTGACGATCAGGTCAACGTTACGCTCAATACGCCAGTCAGCTTCAATGTACTGGCGAACGATATGTTCGAAAATGCCAGCCGCACCTTGACCAGCTATACCCTGCCGGCCCATGGCAACCTGACGCTCGACTCTCAGGGTAACGCGGTCTATACCCCTAACGTCGGCTACCTGGGGGCCGACAGCTTCACGTATACCGTGACGTCGAACGGCACCGTCGAAACGGCTACGGTTACCCTGACAACGGCCCTGCCCAACTACGCGCCTGTCATCACCATGCCGGCAAGCCTGACCCTGGCTGAAGATACGCCTCAGATCTTTTCATCGGCTACCGGTACCGCACTTCGCGTAAACGACGCCAATGGTGATGAGCTGACCGTCACCCTGCAGATCAACCACGGCAGCCTGACACTGTCTCAAACGTCGGGTCTGACGTTTATTGCCGGGGATGGGCGAGACGATGCGACCCTCACCTTCCGCGGTCAGGTCAGCGCCATCAATGCCGCGCTAGAAGGCCTTGCGTTCACCCCTACGGCTGACTATAACGGCACAGCCACATTGACCTTGCAGGCCAGCGACGGCAAGGCGCCTGTTCAACTGGCCACAACATTGCTCACCCTCACGCCAGTTACCGACGGCGTGCCGGACAGTCTTTACACGGAGCCGCTGTCACCGGTGGTTTTCAATCCACTGGCAAACGATACCTTCGAGGGTACGCCCCGTCTTGAAGCCGTCAGCCAGGGGCAGCACGGAACCGTAACCCTTGGCCAGAACGGTCTTGTCACGTATATACCAGCGCCGGGTTATCGAGGTGTCGACAGCTTTACTTACACCGTCAGCTCCGGTGGCGTCACCGAGCAGGTCATTGTCAGCGTCACGGTGGGAACCAACACACCGCCCACGGCAGGCTCGCTTGGAACCGTCGCCACGCTGGACAGTGCCCTGGTTGCTATCCCGGCTGGACAGGCATTCCGAGATACCGACCTGTTCGACGCCTTACGCTTTTCTGCCAGCGGCCTGCCTGCGGGGCTGGCCATTGACTCCGCCACCGGCCTGATCAGCGGGGTGCTCGGTAATCATGCCTCGACCGCTGCCCCCAACGGCGCTTATACCGTTACGGTGACTGCAACGGATCTGGCTGGCGCGTCCGTATCCTCGCTCCTGGTCATCACCGTCAGTAACCCACCACCGGTAACGTCCCTGGGTACAATCATCGTGCAGGAAGACACACCCCTGCATATCACAGCGCTGAACATTACCGATCCGGATAATGACAGTCTAACCATCACCAAGGCCACTGCCCTGCATGGCACGGTGACGATCAATGCTGATGGCTCACTGACATATACGCCGAACGCTGACTACAACGGTCTCGATACCATCACCTATACGGTGGTCGATAGTGACGGCGGTACGGCAACCGGCCTGATAGCCGTCACGTTGCAACCGGTTGCCGATCTGCCCACGCTACAGCTCCCAAACCTTCCTCTGCTTAACGAGGACACACCGCTGATCTTCGCCAACCTGCTCGGTCAGCATCTGAGCGTAGGCGATGTAGATGGGCAGATTCTTGACCTGCGGCTAAGCGTCCCGGTAGGCACCTTTATGCTGGGCCAGACCGCAGGCCTTACCTTTAGCGAAGGTAACGGCGGCACCGCTGGCAGTACCTTGCGCGTCTCCGGCAGCATGGCAGACATCAACGCTGCCCTGAACAGCCTGGTCTATACCCCCGGCGCCGACTATAACGGCCCGCTCAAGATCACTCTTGAATTGGGTCAGCTGGGGCAACTGCTCAGTGTCAAGGCAGACCTGCCCGTGCAGATCGTACCGGTGGCCGACATCATGGATGATCATGTGTCTCTGGTCACAGGCCAGACGGCTGGCTTTAACGTACTGGCGAACGATACGTTTGAGAACGCGGCGCGAGCGATTTCGAGCTTTACCACGCCAGCGCATGGCGTGCTGACGCTGGACGCCCAGGGCAATGCTGTCTACACGCCAGATAACGGTTATGCGGGCACCGATAGTTTTACCTACACGGTCTACTCTAACGGGACCTACGAAACCGCAACCGTCACATTGACGGTCAACACCGCTCCCAATGCCGATCCCGTGGCCGCACCGCTCCCCTCCCAAGCGGCAACGGACAGCCAAACATTAGCTATCGAGGCCGGAAAAGCATTCAGTGATATCGATGGCGACACCTTGAGCTTCAAGGCCAGCGGATTGCCGGCAGGCCTTAGTATCAATCCGGCTACTGGTCTCATCTCCGGTACGCTGGATAGCCATGCGTCCGTCCTGGCGCCTAACGGGCTCTATACCGTCGTGGTCACTGCAAGCGATGGAAAAGGCGGTCAGGTTAGTCAAAGCTTCACGCTTACCGTAACCAATCCGCTACCCGTTACGAGTGGCGCCGCCTGGGCTACACCGGAAAACACGCCTTACACCGGCATGCTTCAGGCCAGCGATCCCGATGGCGACACCTTGAGTTTCAGCACCGTAACAGGACCTGCTCATGGGACGCTGACGCTTAACCCCAATGGCATGTATGTCTATGTGCCGACCCTTGGGTACAACGGTACAGACAGCTTTACCTATCAGGTCCGTGATGCAGACGGCGGGATCAGTACGGCAACCGTCACGATTGCCGTAACGGCCGTCAACGATGCCCCTACCGTCATTAGCAGCACGGCCACTACGCCAGAAGATACGCCTGTTACGCTGGATGTCCTGCGAAACGTCACCGACCCGGACGGCGATACCTTAACTATCTCCCATGCCTCGGCTGAACAAGGCACCGTTACGCTCAATCCGAACGGTACGCTAACCTATACACCTAAGATCAATTTCAACGGCACCGACACGATTACCTACACGGTCAGTGATGGCCATGGCGGTACGGTCACTTCGACCGTAATCGTCATCGTCACCCCGATCAATGATGCTCCCACAGCCACGCCGTCTACGGCGATAACACCGGAAGACACCCCGATTCGCCTGGATGTGCTGGCCAATGCCAGCGATGTGGATGGTGATAGCCTACTGGTCAGCGCCGCGTATGCCAATCACGGCAATGTCAGCGTCAACACCGATGGAACACTGACCTATACTCCCAGTGCCAACTTCAATGGCACCGATACCGTCACCTACACAGTGTCTGACGGTAATGGCGGGCTGGTTACTGCTACCGTCACGATTATCGTCACTCCGGTCAATGACGCCCCGGTTGTTGCAGCGCCGCTGGCTGACCAGCAGGCCACCGATGGCAGCGCATTCAGCCTGAATGTCTCCGCTGCCTTTGCCGACATCGACAGCCCAGTACTGAGCTATGCCGTTACCGGCCTGCCCCAGGGCCTGAGTTTTGATCCGGCAACCGGCCTGATCAGCGGCGTGCTGGCTAGCAGCGCTTCTACCGGCGGAAACAACGGCGTCTATACCCTGACCGTTACCGCCCAGGATAATCAGGGCGCCCAGGTCAGCCAGCGCTTTACCCTGACCGTCACCAACCCACTACCCATAGCGCAGCCTGCAACGCTTGGCACCGCTGAAGACACACCCCTGACCGGTGCGCTGGTTGCCACCGATCTTGACGGCGACGCGCTAAGCTTTAGCATGATCCAGGGCCCGGCCCATGGCTCGCTCGTGCTGAACGCCGACGGCAGCTTTACCTATACACCCCAGGCTGATTACAACGGCACCGACAGCTTTATCTATCAAGTCCGCGACGCCGATGGCGGGCTGGCAACCGCCACGGCAACCATTGTGGTTGCGCCCGTCAACGATGCCCCGGTCGTCCCGGCACAAACCGCTACCACAGCGGAGGATACCCCGATCCGTCTGGACGTACTGGCCGGTGCGACCGATATCGACGGCGATACGCTGGCGGTGACCACTGCCTCGGCACTCAACGGCACAGTGAGCCTCAATCTTGATGGTACTTTGCTGTATACGCCGAACGCCGATTTCAACGGCACGGACACCCTGACCTACACCGTCACAGACGGTAGCGGCGGCAGTGTGACGGCAACGGTCACGATCGTGGTTACGCAGGTCAACGATGTCCCAACCGCTACGCCTGCCAGTGCAACCACCCTCGAAGACACCCCGATCCGCCTGGACGTGCTGGCCGATGCCCAGGACATGGATGGTGATGCGCTCAGCGTTGTGGCCGCTTCTGCGGCAAACGGGACGGTCACGGTCAATGCCGACGGCTCGCTGCTGTACACGCCGAACACCAACTTCAACGGCATCGATACGCTGACCTACACCATTACCGATGGCAATGGCGCCACGGTTAGCGCGACTATCAGCATCACGGTTACACCAGTCAATGATGTGCCTGTCGCTGCCCCGAGCACTGCCACGGTCACCGAAGATACCGCCATTACGCTGGATGTGTTGGCCAATGTTATTGATATTGACGGTAACAGCCTTACCGTCACAACAGCCTCTGCTGCAAACGGAGCGGTTACGGTCAATCCAGACGGTACGCTGACCTATACACCCAAGGGCAACTTCAACGGTACCGACACGCTGATATATACCGTAAGCGATGGTAACGGCGGTCTGGTAACCGCGACCGTGATCATTACCGTCCTGCCCGTTAACGATCTACCCACCGTCTCTGACCGAGCCGCCAGTACACTGGAAGATACGCCGCTCACTCTGGATCTTCTTGAAGGTGCCAGTGACGTGGATGGTGACACGTTAAGCGTTACAGCCGCTTCTGCCTTGAACGGCGTACTAACACTCAGTTCAGATGGCACGGTGGTCTACGTGCCCAACGCGGACTTTAATGGCACTGACACACTGACCTATACCATAAGCGATGGTAATGGCGGACTAGTAACCGCAACAGTTAGTATTACTGTCACCCCGGTCAATGATGCGCCAGTGCTTATTGGAACCATAGTCAGCCAGAGCGCTACCGATGCTGCGCCCTTCTCGCTGGGCACCGCAGCCTACTTTGCCGACCTCGACAGCCCTGAGTTGAGCTACAGTGCCAACGGGTTGCCCGTGGGTCTCTCAATCGATCCCAATACAGGCCTGATCAGTGGCACGCTGGCAGGCAATGCTTCTTCCAGCGCACCGGATGGCCGCTACAGCATTACCGTGACCGCACAGGACGATCAGGGCGCCCAGGTCAGCCAACAGTTTACCCTGACAGTAAGTAACCTACTCCCTATAACAGCGGGAGCCAGTCTGATCACCGCTGAAGACACTCCCTATACCGGACAGCTTGTTGCCACCGATATCGATGGTGATGCGCTAAGCTTTAGCGTTATAGAAGGTCCGGCCCACGGCATATTACTGCTCAGTGAAGAGGGCCGCTTTACCTACATTCCTGAGGCTGATTACAACGGCACGGACGGCTTTACTTACCAGGTACAGGATGCAGACGGTGCAGTTACCCGCGCCATGATCATCTTTACCATCACTCCGGTGAATGACGCACCTGTCGCTGCATCACATTCTGCCGTTACACCAGAAGACACTCCAGTGCGGATTGACGTCCTGGCTGATGCCCGCGACGTGGACGGAGACACGCTGACCGTTACCACCGCTTCGGCGCTCAACGGCACGGTAAGCCTCAACACGGACGGCACCCTGCTGTACACACCGGAGGCCAATTTCAATGGTGTCGATACCGTTACCTATACGATTACCGATCGCTATGGCAGTACCGTAACTGCGACCGTGACAGTTACTGTTACGCCGATCAATGACGCACCGGTTGCAAGCCCTAGCACTGCCACGACACTGGAAGACACGCCCCTGCGCCTGGATGTAACAGCAAATGCGAGCGATGTGGATGGCGACCGACTCACTGTAGTATCCGCCTCGGCAACCAATGGCAGCGTATCCCTTGCTGTTGACGGTACGCTGCTGTATACGCCCAACGCCGACTTCCGCGGCAGCGACACATTGACCTACACCCTGAGCGATGGCAACGGCGGCACCGTTACCTCAACGGTGTTGATCACCGTCACGCCCGTCAACGATGCGCCAAGCATTCGTACCAGCCTACCGGATCAAGCAGTAAGCGATGGCAGTACATTTGTCCTGAATGTCTCTGGCTATTTTGCTGATGTGGACGGTGATACCCTGAGTTACAGCGCAACCGGCCTTCCACAAGGCCTCTTCCTTGATCCTGTAACCGGCATGATCTCTGGCACCCTGGCAGGCAATGCCTCAACGCAAGGCAATAATGGCCTTTACACCATTACGTTTACTGCCAGCGACGGCTTGGGCGGATCCATCAGCCAGACCATGTTGTTGACAGTGACCAATCCAACTCCGGAGACTCCCGCAGCGGTTATCACCACCAGCGAAGACACAGCTGCTTCAGGCGTACTCACCGCGATCGATCCAGATGGCGATAGGCTGAGTTTCGAAAAGGTAATCAACCCTGCACACGGCTCGCTGGCACTAAACCCTGACGGCAGTTTCACTTATACACCAGACACCAACTTCAACGGTACGGACGGCTTTACCTATCAGGTCGTTGATGCCGACGGGGGCACTACCGTCGCCACGGTTGTTATTACTGTAACACCGGTCAACGATGCGCCTAGTGCATTCCCCGGTAGCGCCAGCACGCGGGAAGATACACCGCTGACGATTGATGTTCTGGCAGGTATCGATGATCCCGAAGGAGATACTCCTAGCCTCTCAAGTGCTTTGGCTACCCAAGGCACCGTCACGTTGAATGCTGATGGCACCCTGACGTATACGCCCAATGCCAATTTCAACGGTACCGACACGCTCACCTATACCGTAAGCGATGGCAATGGCGGTACGGTAACGTCCACCGTGACGATTACAGTGCTACCAGTCAATGATGCCCCGGTTGTTCTACCCGCGACCTCAACAACGCCGGAAGACACACCGATCCGCCTGGATGTACTGGCCAATGCCAGCGACGTGGATGGCGATTTGCTCAGTATCGACAGTGCCTCGGCCATTCATGGAACCGTTGCCCTGAATCCGGACGGGTCGATCACCTATACACCCAACACGAACTTCAACGGCGCCGATATCATTACCTACACCGTGACGGACGGTCAGGGCGCCATCGTGCTTTCGACAGTCGCTATCACCGTGACGCCGGTTAACGATGCGCCTACTGCCGTCTCGGGCACGTTGATTACCACCGAGGATACGCCTGTCACGCTGGATCCCAGACTTGACGTCAACGATATCGATGGTGATGTCCTGTCTCCGGTATCGGCGACCGCAATTAATGGCACGGTAATAATCAATGCCGACGGCACACTGACCTATACCCCCAATGCCGACTTTAACGGCATCGATACACTCACCTATACATTGAGCGACGGCAACGGCGAAACCGTTACCTCAACAGTGGTTATCACTGTTACACCCGTCAACGATGCACCTGATTCAGTCAGCATTCCTTTCAACAGTTCCGCTACCGATAGCAGCCCGTTCAGCCTGGACGTTTCCGGCCTGTTTAGTGACCGTGATAACGATGTACTCATTTACAGTGCCAGCGGTTTACCGGCAGGTCTGAATATCAATTCTGCAACAGGGCTTATCGACGGTGTGATCGACAGCCGTGCGTCCAGCCAAGCATTGGACGGCGTCTACACCGTTACCATCACCGCTCAGGACTCTGCCGGTGCGATAGCCAGCACAACGCTCACTCTGACTATCAGCAATACCTTGCCTGCTCCCCTGACAGAAACACTCACACTCAATGAGGACACCCTATACACCGGCACGCTGTTAGCCAGCGATCCAGATGGCGATGCCTTGAGCTTTTCGATTTTACAGGGTCCGGCCCATGGCACACTGAGCCTGAATGATGACGGGCGTTTTATCTATGTGCCCAACCTTGATTTCAACGGGACGGACAACTTTGTTTACCAGGTCACTGATGCCGATGGTGCTGTTGTCACGGCAACCCTGACGCTCATTGTCACTCCGGTCAATGATGCCCCGGTTGTTGCAGCGCCGCTGGCTGACCAGCAGGCCACCGATGGCAGCGCATTCAGCCTGAATGTCTCCGCTGCCTTTGCCGACATCGACAGCCCAGTACTGAGCTATGCCGTTACCGGCCTGCCCCAGGGCCTGAGTTTTGATCCGGCAACCGGCCTGATCAGCGGCGTGCTGGCTAGCAGCGCTTCTACCGGCGGAAACAACGGCGTCTATACCCTGACCGTTACCGCCCAGGATAATCAGGGCGCCCAGGTCAGCCAGCGCTTTACCCTGACCGTCACCAACCCACTACCCATAGCGCAGCCTGCAACGCTTGGCACCGCTGAAGACACACCCCTGACCGGTGCGCTGGTTGCCACCGATCTTGACGGCGACGCGCTAAGCTTTAGCATGATCCAGGGCCCGGCCCATGGCTCGCTCGTGCTGAACGCCGACGGCAGCTTTACCTATACACCCCAGGCTGATTACAACGGCACCGACAGCTTTATCTATCAAGTCCGCGACGCCGATGGCGGGCTGGCAACCGCCACGGCAACCATTGTGGTTGCGCCCGTCAACGATGCCCCGGTCGTCCCGGCACAAACCGCTACCACAGCGGAGGATACCCCGATCCGTCTGGACGTACTGGCCGGTGCGACCGATATCGACGGCGATACGCTGGCGGTGACCACTGCCTCGGCACTCAACGGCACAGTGAGCCTCAATCTTGATGGTACTTTGCTGTATACGCCGAACGCCGATTTCAATGGCAGCGACACACTGACGTACATCGTAAGTGACGGCAACGGCGCCACTGTGAGTTCGACTATCACTATCACGGTTACGCCGGTCAATGATGACCCAACCTCGAATGGTCCTATGCCGGACCAGACGGTCGACGACGGCAGCACATTCAACCTTGATGTCTCAAGCTACTTTGCCGACGTCGACACTGATCTGCTCTCGTTCAGCGCGAGTGGCTTGCCGGCAGGCCTGTCCATCGATCCGGTAACTGGAGTCATTAGCGGCACGCTGGCAGGCAATGCCTCCAGCCAAGCGATTAATGGTGCCTACCGTATTACCCTCACGGCTAGCGACGGCCAGGGAGGTAGTGTCAGTCGACCCTTGCTGCTGACTGTTACCAACCCGCTACCGGTAACGGCTGACTCCGTGATCGTGACTCAGGAAGACACGCCTCTGTCAGGCACCTTGCAGGCAACAGATCCGGATGGTGATGCCTTGCGCTTCGAGCTGGTAGGCGCACCCGCTCATGGCTCGCTGCAGCTCAATGCCGATGGGAGCTATATCTACATTCCTGACGCCAATTACAACGGACCTGATAGCTTCAGCTATCAGGTCCGCGATGCCGATGGAGGTGTAGCAACTGCCACGGTAGCAATCGCCGTAGCATCCGTTAATGATGCGCCCATTGCGTCAGCAACACAGGCGACTACGTTAGAAGATACACCCATTACACTCGATACTCTGGCAAACATCGTCGATATCGACGGTGATGCATTGAGCATCGTAACCGCCTCGGCAACCAATGGTCTTGTCAGTGTCAATCCTGACGGTACGTTGACTTACATGCCCAAGCCTGACTTCAACGGTATCGACACACTGATCTATACCGTCACTGACGGCAACGGTGGCGTGGTAACCGCTACCGTCAATATTACCGTCACGCCGGTTAATGATGCACCGGTTGCCAGCTCCAACACCGCCACAACGACTGAAGACACACCCCTGCGCCTGGATGTAGTGGCAAATGCCAGTGACGTGGATGGCGACGGGCTTACCGTAGTATCAGCTTCGGCAGTCAATGGCGGCGTATCCCTCGATGCTGACGGTACGCTGTTGTATACGCCCAACGCCGATTTCAATGGCACTGACACGCTGACCTACACCATAAGCGATGGTAACGGCGGCCTGGTCACCGCAACGGTGGTAATCACCGTCACCCCCGTCAACGACGCGCCGGTCAGCCAGGGCGTGCTACTTAGCCAGGAGGCTGCTGATGGCAAGCCGTTCAGCTTGGATATTTCCGCTTACTTCGCGGACGTCGATGACGCACAGCTGACTTACACGGCCATCGGCTTGCCGGCAGGCCTGAGTCTTGATCCTGTCACCGGCCTGATTGCGGGTACTCTGGCCAGCAATGCATCCAGCCAAGGTAACAATGGCATCTATACCGTGACCCTAACGGCTAGCGATGGGCTGGGTAGCAGCGTTAGCCAGCAGGTCTCGTTTACCGTAACCAATTCGGTGCCGGAGAGCCCAAATACTACGATTACCACGGTCGAGGACGTCCCCCTTTCCGACACACTCGTGGCAGCTGATCCAGACGGTGACGCACTGACTTTTAGCCTGATCAACAGTCCGGCACATGGCACGCTGGCGCTGAACACAGACGGTAGCTATACCTATACACCTGATGCCGACTACAACGGCACTGACAGCTTTACCTATCAGGTGACCGATAGTGACGGCGGCACTACCCGAGCCACACTTTCCATCGTGATCGTACCCGTTAACGATGCGCCTACTCTTGTAGACAAAACAGCGACAACAGCACAGGACAACGCAATCGTCCTGAGCGTCCTGGCTGATGCCCGCGACGTGGATGGAGATAGGCTAACGATTGCAGATGCAACGGCAAGCCACGGCGCCGTGACCGTTACCCCTGAAGGCAGTCTCGTCTATACGCCCTCCGCCGGCTTTACCGGGACCGATACCATTACTTATCAGGTTAGTGATGGTAGCGTCAGCGTTGCCGCTACCGTTGTGGTAACGGTCACGCCGGTTATCCCGGAATCGCCAGTCAACCAATTGCCTGTAGCTGCCCCCACCACCGTGGCGGTAACGGCCGGAACAGCGGTTGTGCTTGATGTTGTGGCCAGCGCCATCGATGCGGATGGTGACAGCCTGAGCATTGTTGAAAGCGCGGCAGCACACGGTACAGTTAAAACCAACCCGGACGGTACACTTACCTATACACCTGATGCCGGCTTTAGCGGAACCGACATCGTCACCTACACCTTGAGTGATGGTAAAGGCGGCACGGTCACATCAACCGTCAGCGTTTCCGTTACGTCTGTTTCGGCTCCAGACACTGATGGCAACGAGGCTCCGCAAAGCAGCGACCTGACGGCGACAGCGGCAGAAGACACTCCCGTCACGCTTGACGTTCTGGCACTGGCCAGCGATGCCGATAGAGATCCGCTGGTCGTCACGGACGCCTCGGCCCGCAATGGTACGGTAACGATCAACACTGACGGTACGATTACCTATTCGCCTGCGGCCAATTTCAATGGCAGCGATACGCTGACCTATACCGTGAGTGACGGTATAGGCGGCACCACTACTCTGACTGCAACGATCACGGTAACCCCCGTCAACGATACACCGGTAGCAGCGCCGATAACCGCGACTACGCTGGAAGACACGCCGCTACGCCTGGATGTCTTGAGCAGTGCCAACGATGTCGATGGAGATAGCCTGAGCATTACGCAGGCCGAAGCTCGCAACGGTACCGTTGTCATTGGCTCTGACGGAATACTGGTCTACACACCAGCCAGCCATTTCGTTGGACAGGATGTCATTACTTACACACTCGATGACGGTCAGGGCGGTGCGATTTCAGCCACGGTCGCCGTCACGATCACGCCTGCCAACGATGCACCTATTGCTCAACCGATCGGCATTCAGCAGGCGATTGACGGCCAGCCATTCAATCTGGACGTAGGCCGCTATTTCAGCGATATGGGCAGCCGAACGCTGAACTACAGTGCCACGGACCTGCCTGCGGGGCTGCAAATAGACCCGGTCACTGGCCAGATCGCCGGTACCCTGTTAAACAATGCGTCCTCAGAGGTTACGGATGGCCGTTACACCGTAAACGTGACGGCCAGGGATGAGCAAGGTCTATCGGTGAGCCAGACCTTTGTGCTCATCGTAACCAACCCCCTCCCTGTATCGACCTCAAGCACCCTTACCCTGGCTGAAGACACTGCAATTACCGGCAGACTTGTGGGGCAGGACGATGATCCTGTCCGCTTCAGCGTTCGCGAAGAGCCTAGCCACGGCTCGCTCGTACTGAACGCCGATGGCAGCTTCACCTATACACCTGCTGCCAACTACAACGGTACCGACAGTTTCGTCTATCAGGTCCGCGATACCGATGGGGCCGTGACACAAGCGACCGTAACCCTGGTGATCACGTCAGTGAACGATGCGCCAACGGTGTCTGGCCGTACGGTTACCATTGCCGAGGATACCTCTGCCACGCTGAACCTTATCGGTACGGCAAGAGATGCAGAAGGTAACCCGCTCACGTTAACCACCGTCACCGCTCAGCAGGGGGCCGTTACAGTCAATCCAGACGGCACAGTCGTCTACACACCACAACTGAATTTCAACGGTACGGATACCATTAGCTATACGCTGAACGATGGTAACGGCGGTATTACCACCGCAACAATAACTATCATCGTCACACCGGCGAACGACGCACTCACCATACCAAGTGGTACGGCTTCGACATCAGAAGGCGTCAGCGTCACCATTCCGGTGTTAGGGAGTGTCAGTGATGCCGATGGCGACATTCTTACCATAACAGATGGATCAGCCATCAACGGCTCGGTGGCGATCAATCCTGATGGAACCTTGACTTACATACCCACTGATAGTTTCACCGGTACGGATACGCTTGTTTATACCGTAAGCGACGGCCAATCCAGTACCCGTGCATCGCTTCTGATTACGGTTTCGCCGCGGAACATGGACGCAGCGGATATCGACCCCTTCGTTGTCAACCGTAGCGGCCTGGGGCGTTTGCCGGAAACGGCCTCGGATGAACGCCTGGAAGAACGCCGCAAGGCCGAATACGAGCCTGTACTTCTGGATACCATCGATGGAGTCAAGCGGCTCAATCAGGTAGCGGCACTGGATTTTGACCAGCCGCTTGCAGGCGTGACCCACAGTATCCAGCCGTTGGGCAGCAATCTAGAAATCGAAGAGAACCAGGCCCCCATGGCGCATGCAGTGGGGGACCTGAACGAGGCGCTTCGTCAGCCTCTGCAGATCAACCAGAATGCTGAAAATCAAGGAGATGCTACAACCCCGTCGACGGTGGTTGCCGATCAACCCTTCACGCCAGAGGATGCTCCCGCGACTGCCCAGGGGGCCAATAGCCAGACAACTCAGGACGCCATTGCGCAAGTCCAGATACCGCTTACATTGGAGCAGCAGCTTCAACAGGCCACTCGCCAGCGAGATATACAGTTGGAGGCCTTGTCCCGCCTGTTCATAGGCTAACCCTCCCTGTGTACAACTTTTGTCTGAGTAAGGGATGAAAGGTCTACAGATCCCGATGGCAGGGCCGATGAAGTAGAAGCAACATTGCGTCTATTCATCGGCTTGCATGTCGGTTGACCTCCGAGTTTGACGCTAAAGGACACAGCGCGAAACGGCTCATCTGGTCTGGCCTGTTTCATCCCATGACTCTTGTGTAGACCCAGCAGTAACCATGGCCATTCAACGGACTACCCCACAGCCTTTTGGCAAGACGCTCAAGCACATCGTGCTGGTCGCCTTACTTGGCATGGGCCTTACGGCCTGCGCCGTAAAGCCTGTTCCGGCTGACTTCGATGCTGAAGCCCTATCCTTCAAGGCCAAGCTAGACGCCATCATCGAATCCGAAGAACCGGTCAATGGACCTATTTCGCTGTACGACGCCATGGCACGGGCGCTCAAGTACAACCTCGACCAGAAAATCGAGTTAATGGATGAAGTGTTCAAGGAGAAGCAGCTGGACCTTAGCAATGCTGCCATGTTGCCCAACATAGCCGCCACCTTTGGCTATAGCGGCCGGAACAACGAAGCCGGCTCTAGCAGTCGCTCATTACTGTCGGGTCGGCAATCACTTGAGCCGTCCACCTCCAGCGAAAAACAGGTCAACACTGCCGACCTGTCAGCCAGTTGGGATGTGCTCGACTTCGGCCTGTCCTATTTCCGCGCCAAGCAGCAGGCTGATGAAAAGCTTATCTCGGCAGAACATCGCCGCAAAGTGATCAACCGTATCCTCGAAGACGTCCGTACCGCCTACTGGCGTGCCGTGAGCGCCGACCGTAACTACAAGAAGCTTGTAGATCTTGAGGGGCTGGCGCAGAAAGCATTGATGCAGACCGAGCAGCTGGAAGCCCGTCGTCTGGTACCTCCCTTGACCGTCCTGTCGTATCAGCGTGATCTGCTTCAAGTTCAGAACTCTGTACAGAAACTACAACGGGAGCTAGCTCTGGCCAAAAACCAGTTGGCCGCGCTGATCAACCTGAAGCCTGACACACGTTTTACGCTGATCCTGCCGGACCGTACCGATGTGGTACCGGAGCTGCCCGGCTCTGCCAGCGAAATGGTCATTACCGGCCTTCGGTTCCGTTCCGAAATGCACGAGTCGCTTTATCGCCGACGAATCAACGCAAACGAACTCAACGCTGCGCTGATCAAGGCTTTCCCAAGCGTCAAAGCCGTGCTTGGCCTTAATTATGATTCCAATAAATACCTGACGGACAACGAGTGGCTGAGCTATAGCAGCCAGGTCAGCTGGAACCTCATGAGCCTGATCCGCTATCCCCGGCAACGGGACGCCATCAAGGCAGAGGGGCAAGTCATCGAGCAGCGCGAGCTGGCACTGACCATGGCTATCATGACGCAGGTGCATGTCGCCCGGGTTCGCTTTATTCGCTTCTCCCAGGAGCTGGGTACCATCCGCAAAGCGCAGCAAGTGCAGGACAATATCCTCAAGCTTTCCCGGGGGGGCTTTAAAGCCCATACCGTCAGTCAGCAAGACCTGGTCAGGGAGGAGATGAACTCGATTTTGGCCGAAGTCAGCTATGACGCTGCGTACGCGGATGTGCAGAACGCCTACGCCAACCTGTATGCCTCCATGGGGCTGGATAATTTCGATATCAATATCGATGCTCATACGTCGGTTGCAATCATTGCCGCCCAACTCAAAGAGCATTGGATAGAGCACGCCTCCACCCTCCCACCGCTACCTGAGAAGCCCGAAGAACCTGAGGAGCACTCATGAACCGCTCGTTTTACTCCATTCTACTCTTCGGCCTGTTAAGCGCTGTGGCAGTTACATCGCCAGCGTATGCAACAATTGACCTTCAGGGTGCGAACATGATGCCCGCGTCCTGGCGTGAAAACCTTGCCGGCACCGCGCAAGGTCCTGTTCTGGTCAAAGCAGCCGCCACCACATCGGTATCCACGCCGGCTGCACCGGTTTCCGCTGCTACCATGCAACCGGTGCAGTCATCATCTGACACCCACAAGGCTGTTATAGCGGCAGAGCCGGGGCGCGCCCGAGGCGTCGTACGGGCTGCCCATGAGGCAACCCTGTCATCCAGCATGGCTGCTCAAATCCTCAAGATGCCATTCAGCGAAGGGGCATCCTTCAAGAAAGGTGATCTCCTGGTTGAATTCGATTGCGAGCGGCCAATGGCTGAGGCCCGAGCAGCCGAAGCCGCCGTCCAGGTCGAAAAGAAAACGGTAGAAACCAATGAAGAACTGGAGCACTTTCAGTCCATTGGAAAGTTCGAGCTGCTGATCTCGCAATCCAAACTGAACAAAGCCAAGGCAGAATCCGAGGCACTCAAGGCGCAAATTAAAGGTTGCAAGGTATATGCACCTTTTGCAGGCCGGGTTATGGAGCGTATGGCTCACCAGTATGAGTCCGTCTCGCTCAGCGATCCCCTGTTGCATATCGTGGATACACAAGTGCTTGAGCTGGAGCTAATCGTTCCATCCTCGTGGCTACAATGGCTTCAGCCCGGCCACAAGCTCAGCTTCAACGTTGATGAAACCGGCGTGACCAGCACCGCAGTCATTGATCGATTACTGCCCTCGGTAGACCCCGTTAGCAAAACCGTCAAAGTTGTTGGCCACTTTGAAGAAAAAGCCAAAAACGATCTGATCCTGCCCGGCATGAGCGGTACCGGTCTGTTTGCTGCCCGTGAAGAAAAACTGCCATGACCATCCAAGTACAAGCTTCCCCGCCTATGCCGGGAGAAACGGAAAAGGCTTATAACGCAGCCCTGCAACTACTGATGTTCGAGGCACAGGTACGCCAGCAGAAAAGTGAACAGGAGCTGTTTTTTCACCTGGCCAATGCCACGCAGGAACTGGTGCCCTATGGACAGGCAGTCGTCCTGAAACGCACACGCACCAGGCGCCCGCTGCGGTTAAACCTCATCTCGGGTCTGCCGGTAACCGACCGGCACACACCCTTTGCACGCGCCGTAGAAGACTTGATCGGACAATACGATAAGGCCGGGCGCCTTGATCATGCAGAAACCTTTCCTCTTCCAGCAGGCCATGAGCAGGCATTGTCAGGCCTGGTGGACTTCCCCTTGCGCCACGCCGTATGGACGCCACTGGCAGACCGTAACGGCCGGTTGATGGCAGGAGTACTGTACCTGCGCGCTACGCCGTTTACAGAACGGGAGCAAGGTCTGCTGAAACGCATGGGGGAAACCAATGGGCATGCCTGGCGAGCCTTCTGCAAGCGCCGCAGCGTGCTGGACAGTCTACCGTTGTCACGCAGAACCCTGGCTATTGCCGCTGCCTTGAGCATAGGGATCTCCTGCATACCGGTACGGCTCAGCGTCATGGCGCCTGTTGAGGTAACCGCCAGCAATCCCTTTGTGCTGACATCGCCTATCAATGGCGTGATCAAAAGCATCCTGGTTGCGCCCAACACAACCGTGCAACTCGATCAGCCCTTGGTACAGTTCGAAGACATACAGCCACGCAATGAGATGGTGCTGGCGCAGCAGCAACTGGCCGTGGCACAGGCAAAGGACAGCAAAACCTCGGCCGCCGCGTTTACTGACCGGACGGCCACGCATGAGATGGCCATTACCCGCGCGGAGCACGAGCTGGCTCAGCTCAGTTACAACTACTCCCTGGAAGTCCTGCAGCGCACCCTTATACGCTCCCCCCTCAAGGGGCTGGCGGTCTACACGGACCGACGGGACTGGGAAGGTCGCTCTGTGATGATTGGAGAAGAAATCCTGCAGGTAGCCGATCCGACTCATGTGAGCTATCGCATAGACTTGGCGACTGGCAATGCCATCTCACTCAAGCCAGGCAGTCCAGTAGGCGTCTACCTTGAAAATGTGCCTCTGGGAGGACTCAAGGGCTCACTTCAGTCGATCAGCTACACCCCACATACTACAGCGGCCGGCACCACCAGCTACACTCTTACCGCTGTGCCCGATGATGGCGCTACCCCCACTATTGGAGCCCGCGGTACAGCTCGGGTTTATGGGGAATATGCGCCGCTGATCTATCAGTTGCTGCGTCGCCCCATTGCTGCAGTACGTCAATTCGTAGGTTTTTGATGATGCTCAGCGATGACCTGGAACTTCCCCCGTTACGTCAGGAGCTACGCCTCGAGCCTGCCTCGGCAAACTCCGAAGGTATTCCCCGCTGGCGTCTGTATGATCCATTGCAGCACCGCTTCTATCTCATCTCTCAAGAAGATGTAGCGCTGCTGTCACGCTGGTCAGCTGGAACC
This sequence comes from Pseudomonas sp. MAG002Y, assembly GCF_019400845.1. Taxonomy (NCBI): domain Bacteria; kingdom Pseudomonadati; phylum Pseudomonadota; class Gammaproteobacteria; order Pseudomonadales; family Pseudomonadaceae; genus Pseudomonas; species Pseudomonas sp. MAG002Y. The sequence goes on from NZ_WOEJ01000021.1 coordinate 62,378, forward strand.
CTGGGAGCGCTACGCACCACCATGGGTGCGAAAAAACAGCGGTTGGATGATGAACTATTCGAGGGCTTGCTGCGCTTTCTCAATACGCATCATCTACTGCAGCTCACGAATCGCCAGGCATATGATCGGTTGGCCGAGAAGCGCGCTTCGCTGCGTGGTCAGGGCATTACCGGTCTGCTGAACCGTCTGCTGGCTTTCAGACTGCCGCTCTGGAATCCCCATCGGCTGTTGCATATTCTGATGCCTGTTATTGCCCTTTTAGGTCAGCGCACCCTCATACTGATCTGGACACTACTGACCGGGCTGGGGCTCTACCTAACGACCCGTCAGTGGGACGAATTCATCGGTACCTTCAGTGACTTCTTCTCGCCCGCCGGCCTGGCGGCCTATGGCTGTGCGCTAATCGGGTTGAAAATACTGCATGAGCTGGGTCATGCCTATGTCGCTACGGTACAAGGTTGCCGGGTCGGCAGCATGGGTATCACAGTCTTCATGGGAATGCCCATGCTCTATACGGATATGGGTGATGTGTCTCGGCTGGACAATTACCATCAGCGCATGTGGATTGCTGCAGGTGGTGTAATGGCCGAGACCTTCGTAGCCGGTCTGGCGACACTGGCCTGGGCTGTCTTTCCAGATGGAACCGTACGCAGCGTTGCGTTCGTATTGGCTACCTCCAGCTGGCTAACCAGCCTGCTGATTAACTTGAATCCTCTGTCACGCTTTGATGGTTATTACTTCCTGAGCGATGCGCTGCGTATCGATAATCTTCAGCCCCGGGCCTTCGCCTATAATCAGTGGCTGCTGGGACGCCTGTTGTTCGGCTCGATCGAGGATGTACCGGAGCCCTTGACCCGTCAACGTGCAGCGTTCTTTGTCCTTTATGGCACCTTTTCCTGGTGTTATCAGATGGCCTTGAGCTGTGGTATTGCCTACTTTGCATACCAGACCTTGTTCAAAAGCCTTGGAGTAATGATTCTGCTCTATACGGTCTGGTATTACGTCATACGCAGACTCCTCCACGTGATAGAGCACTGGTGGCAGTTGCGTGACCAGATCCGTTTGCAGCGGTGGGTTGTATTGGGCGGCCTGGGTGGCGCTCTGCTTGTGCTGCTCTGCCTGCCCCTGGATCGTCAGGTTAGCGTGCCAGTCATGCTTGGCTGGCAGCATGAGACACCGATCCAGGCGCCTGAAAACGCACGCATTGAAGCCATTCTGGTTAAGCCTGGAGTGTTTGTCAGTAAAGGTCAGCTGCTGTTTCGCTTTTATTCACCCGAGCTGGAAAGCAAACAGGCCAAGGCCCGACTCAATTTGGCCATTGCCAATGAACGGCTCAACCGTATTGGCGGCGACGCTCAGGATCGCACCGAAACGATAGTTCTCTCACAGCAACAGCAACAGGCGCAGGCCGAGCTGGAAGGCCTTTCAGAACGTGCACGCCTGCTTGAGTGGCATGCTCCAGAAGCAGGCGTATTCGTCGATATGCCAGCAACGCTTCAGGCTGGACAATGGGTTCGGCCTGATCAGAATCTAGGCCGGTTGCTCCACGGTGAACATCTGGATGCTAATGGTTACGTCGCGGCAAAGGACCTGCTCCGCTTATCGCCAGGAAATACGGGCGTATTTATCGCTGACGAGCCTGCACTTCCTCGATTTAACGTCACACTGAATGCAATCGAAACCACAGCCAGCGAATTCATATCGCCGGACAGCCTCAGCTCTCATCATGGCGGCCCTATTCCCACACAACCAAACGACCAGGGCAAATCCGTGCCGGTAACCGCGCAGCATCGTGCCAATTTCGCAGTTGAGGGTACAGAGGTACTCGCTTCGCCGCTCAAAATGCGCGGCACGGTCTTCTTGAACGCAGCGCCTGTAAGCTTGGTCGAACAGATTATTGATCGGCTATGGCACCTGCTTATTACCGAATGGCGCACCTAGGGCAGCCTATCTCTACTGCTGGAGAGTAACACCATGATCAATCGTCGGGCCTTTCTGTATGGTTCCGGAGTTACGCTGCTAGGCGCCGCCCTTCCCTCGCTGGGACAGGAGAGAGTTGCGAACGGGGCTCTGATTTTCGGCCAGCCTCCGGGTAGCTACGGCGCCAAGGTCGCAGAAGGTCTCTTACCCATGCTAGCAACCTATGCCGGGCTCGATTACCAGGTGCAGTACGTTACTCAGCGCAATACCCGAGCAGCAGGAGAAGCTGTCAAAAGGGCACGGCCCGATGGAAAGACGCTGCTACAGACCATGTCAGCTTCCATGAGCTTGTTTCCCAGCGTCTATACCGATCTGCCTTACGACCCTCTTAAGGATTTCACACCGCTTATGGTGGTCGGCGATTTTACTTATACGCTGGCGGTTGGTCCTGCGGTACCGCCCACCGTGCATACCATTGATGACTACATTGCCTGGGTATCGAGAAATCCTGAATACCGGGACTTGGGCGTAGCGTTATATGGCTCCCCTGGTCATCTGGCGGGCCTTATGCTCGCGCGAAAAAAAGACATTGCTTTACGCATACAGCCTTACATGGCAGTGACGGCCGCGATTAAGGACATGCTCAACAAATCGTTGGCTGCCTCTATCATCGTGACGGGACTAGTCACTTCAAGTCAGGCCCAAGGCCAGCTACGTGCGCTTGCGGTCACGAGTAGGACAAGATTCACCAAATGGCCTAATGTGCCGACACTGGGGGAACAAGGCGTCCCGACGGATATCAATGGCTGGATAGGATGGTTTGCGCCTGCGCATTTGTCTTCCGCTGTATCTGGCTCGCTATTTAAAAGTATTGCACTTCTACAAAGTGCTCATGAGTTCAGTACGTTTCAAAGCCGGATGCTGATATCTCCCGTCTCGCTGTCATCCGAGCAAATCACTGAACGCATACGCCAGGAAATCACTACGTACCGAGCCTTGATCCAAGAGTACGGATTAAGTCAGATGAGCTGAAAATCAAGACCTAGGTCGTCTAGACTCAACTATAAAAGGTTGGATAACCGCATTCCATCTAGCGCTATCCTTTATACCTCATCCTGACATCGGTCATTCAGGTGGTATCTCAGGCTTATTTCTGTAAGGCACAAGACGTCTAGTTTAGACATACGCTAACCAGAAGCCACGTCTTTACTGCCTTGAGTGAAGAAATTGAAAATGCAGTAATTTTTCTGAAACAGCCCGAGCACGGGCTTTTTCATTCAGGCGATACCTCATCCTGACACCTAGAAAAGTGAAACACATCCAGACAAACCACTTTACCTCCCGCTTTTGAGGGTCAGAGCACCGTTATCTTTTTGAATATAAATGGTTTTGGTCCATCTACAGCACAAGAGTCGCATGTCTTTTAACCTGCTTCTCTAAAGTGGTTATTTATCCAAACCTATAAGAGAAGGCTGATATGTCATTCTGACCTAAGCATGCGATGTCAACAAAGATGGGGCTACCAAGCGAATAGCTAGCCAGTAAAGAGATCGGCCTGTTTGTTTCCGGTCGTATTTAATCGCGGCGTCTTAAAGGTAAGAACAGTCCTATGGTGGAACATGGGCCATTCCACTTAGTGCCCCGCTTGATGTCCGCTGCTACATCATGGCTATACCTATCCGCTATACCATTAAGTATCACGGTTAACTCTCCCCTTTAGGCAACACCAAGGAGGGCCTAGTACTTCAGGTTAATTTCAATACTTGATACAAGCCGCCTCAGTCTCTTTATTGACTGCACGGTTCGTTTGGGCAAGACCTAGCTCAGCCACCTAAATTAGTAGAATTTACGACCCCACCGCTTGATCAGACAAACGTAAAAGGTCTGTTTATAAGAATTAGCAGGTAGCGTTTAGGCGCAAGACCCCAGGCTTCAACAGGCTGAAATAGCGGTAGCCTGTGGGAGAAACAGGCTACGCGAGCGTCGTTGTTAGTCCCTATTAACCGAGCATAGCCGGATAGAATCGGCAAGCACATCAATGGCCTGGGGACGTGGAAAACTTGCACGCCATGCAATTGCAATTGTTCTAAAAGGCACGGGAGCGCTGAATGGTCGAATCTCGATCATTCCTGGTGCGTAATGGTGGCTTTCCAAAGCAGAGAGGGGAAGCACCGACACGCCCAAGCCCGAGGCAACCATATGACGAATCGTCTCCAGAGATGAGGACTCGACCTGGGTATGCTTGGACTCCACACCTGGTTTCTTGATCGTTGGGCACGCTTCCAACACCTGTTCTCGGAAACAATGCCCCTCCCCTAACAGCAGGAGGCTCATTTCGTCCAGTTTTGCATTTTCGATGGTTTTGAGCTCTGTCCAGGGGTGCTTCGCCGGCATCATCACATAGAACGGCTCATCGTAAAGCGGCTTGGTCAGTACATCCGCTTCGCTAAAAGGCAACGCAACGATGATTGCATCCAGCTCGCCTGTTCTCAGCTTGTCACGCAAAACCGGTGTAAAGTTTTCCTCTATATAGAGGGGCATTTCCGGCGCAACACGATTCAGCTGCGGAATCAAATGAGGGTAGAGATACGGGCCTACCGTATAAATAGCACCCACTTTAAGTGGTGCACTCAGTTGATTTTTACCGGCCTTGGCAAGGTCACGAATACCTTGCGCCTGCTCCAGGACTTTTTGCGCCTGAACAATAATGCTTTCGCCGGTAGGTGTAAGGCGAACATTGGTTTTGCTGCGCTCAAAAATCAGAATACCAAGCTCGTCTTCAAGCTTCTTGACGCCTACTGACAGCGTTGGCTGGCTGACGTGGCAGCGCTCAGCGGCACGGCCAAAATGCTGTTCTTGGGCAAGCGTTACGATATAGCGCAGTTCTGTCAGAGTCATCTTGGATCTACACACTTATGCAGTTAGGTTTGTTGAATCATTTATCGGCTGAAAGCTCGATTTCTTTTGGGTAAAACCGTATGACAGCCCCAAGCAATGACGTCATGCTCCGACCTTTGATCCCCCGCGACCTGCTCTGCCTGTCAATACTGACGATCCTGGTCTACGGTTTATAAGAAGCAGGAACTTAACCCCATCGAAAGTGTCTAGTGGTTCTCACATATCACAAGGACGGTAAGCGATATGGTAGTGCCTCATCATGAGCAGGCTCAGGAAATGATTTGCGCAGGGTTAGCGCCCCTTGTCTGTCATTTCACACCCAAAACAACTCTCGGTTTCATGACCTTTACTGCATCCGACGAATCGGGTCGCATCGTATACAGGTCAGAACGACTGGTGCCCTTGTTTTACGCCAATCGGCGTGCGCTGCGTCTTTACTTATGTAAAGTAAGAAGAGAGCTTACCAATAAGGGATTCTCCCTAAACGCCTGGGATGACAATGTTTCCCTACAAGACCTGGGAAACTGGTCTGAGCGACTGAACTCCAGACGTAACAGTCGGACTCGCTAATGCTATGTCAGTATGAGGTGTGTAGTTACCTCATATCCTCTTATAAAAGAACGCCTGCAGGGCGTTTTTTTATAGCTTGACCTCCCTAAGCCATGTCTGCTTTAACACAGCGGCTACGCCACGTCTTTCAGCGCATCCTTATTTATCCTAGGTTACTACGTCTACCCTAGCTTACCTACCCGTGTCCAACAAGGCATGCCGCTTGCGAGTCTCAATAAGATTAAGCAAGAAAAAGCATTCATTTGGAAAGTTATTTGGTTACCCTGTCGATAGAACAGCTATCCATATCTGCTGAGTCACGCTTAATAGATTCCCTAGTAGGGACTTAATAGTTATGCATATTGCCCTATCGTATAAATAGACTTTAAAAGAATTTAATAAACGCAAAGAACAGGTCGTAGCTTCCTATAACATTAATTCCCTACTAGGGACTCTACTAATCCTCTAAGCATACCAAACCTCAGTATTTTCCCTACTAGGGACTCTTAAGGAGATATAGACCTAAAACATCCTGACCAAAGCCAAATAACCGTTAAAAGCAGTATGTTTGTCTGTTACGATTACTCCAACACATGGCCTCAACGAAGAGGATAGAAAATGGCCCGGAGTGGATCGGCTGTGCAGAAAGAAGAGAAGAAAACGGTTGTAATCGCTATCGCCAACCACAAAGGCGGAGTTGGCAAGACGACAACCTGTATCAACTTGGCAGATAACCTGGCACAAATGGGAAAACTGGTTTGTGTCGTAGACATGGATCCCCAGGCTAACGCAAGTCAACATATCGGGATGTCTCACCCTGCTGAGATAAATTATACAACAGCCGAATTACTGACGAATCCTGAACTACCACTCACCTATTTTGTTCATGATGAAACTAGGATCGATGGCGTTGCACTTATCTATGGAAGCATGGCTCTGGATAATGCAGACGATGCACTTCGCATGGAGCCTCGCCCTAATGAAGTATTACGGGACCGGCTTCAGCCTCTACTGGGTAAAGCGGATTACATCATCATTGATTGCCCGCCTAGCCTTAGGCTTCTGACTTCCAATGCATTGGCCGCGGCGACCCATTTATTGATTCCCGTAGAGTCAGGATCGCCTTATGGCTTGTACGGCCTCGCTGATCTGACCAAACGAGTTCAGCAGATCACGCGGATCAACCCGACATTGATCAACTTAGGCGCACTGCTGATTCGTCATGATGATCGTCAGCTGGTCTGTCAGAACATCGAGCAAAAAGCGATGGGCCTATTTGGCAAGCTTGTTCCAGTAAAGATAGGAACAACAACGAAGATCAACCAGTCATCAACCGTTCAAACCTCCCTGCGGATGTTCGACTCAACGAACAAAGTGGCTAAGCAGTACAAGGAATTGGCCAAGTACATCGACAAAGAGACCGCAGCGTAAGAGCATATTATGGAAAAGAAATCGACTTCCTCACAAAACGCACCCAAGCAAAAGTTGGGCTCCATTCTCGCTCAGGGCTTGGTCAGCCAGATATCTCGTCATTCGGCGGTTCAACAGGTAGAGAATTTAAAGTCCCATCGAGTACCGCGCTCGATTCCTGTCGATCTGGTTGACGCTAACCCCTATCAACCTCGCCTGGTTTTTGACGAGGAATATATTGAAGAGCTGGCATTATCGATTGAAGAGGAAGGGCTGTTAAGTCCAATCAACGTTCGAATCGCTGGTGAGCGCTATGAGCTAATTGCCGGAGAGTGCCGACTACGTGCTCACAAAAAGCTTGGCAAGAAATATATCGATGCCCTGGTAGAAGTCGTCGATGATTTCGAAAGCGCACTGCGCAGTCTGTTCGAAAATATACACCGCAAGGACCTCTCGGACTTTGAGAAGTACCATGCTATTACCCGAATGCGCACCTCGTTCACTCAAGTCAATGATTTGCAGCGCAAACTGGATATCAGCAAATCTCAGCTCTACCGCATCATGGCTTTTGGCGCTCTGCCAGAGTCGAGCCTTAATATGCTCAAGGCCAACCCCAAAATGCTGGGCGCGAACGCAGTAGATGCGTTGAAACCTGTTATTAAGGAAGTTCAGGCAGCAGGTCTTGATTATGAGTCTGCCTTGAACAAGGCCCTTAGAGATCTGGCCAACGGAAAACTGGCACAAGCTGGGCTGGCCAAACGTATTCGTGAAGACTTGCTGACCAAATCAGTCTCTGCACCCAAGGCTTCGACGCCCAGTGAAGATATCGTTATTGGTGAGCGAAAGGTCGCACGCGTTTCCACCAAGAAGGACAGGGTGATATTTGAGCTGGACCGCAAAACATTTAGCGATGACCAACTCAAAGAGCTAAGAGCTCTGATCAGTAATCTGGCTGAACAGGGAGCAGAACCTCGTGAGTGATGAGAAAGAGCCAGCCGCTCCTGAAAAAACGGAGCGTAAAGGCAGGTCCCCCCGAGAAACAGCACTTACTCGCATACAACAGCGCGCTGAAAAGGTAATCGAGGAAAAGGTCAATCAACTGCCATTATGGGCAGATGATTTACGCAGTGCGCCCAATGAAATGCTGCGTAGTGCGCTGTTTACGGTTGGTAACCGAAACCAGGCCCGCGAGTTCATCAATGGGCGTGAATTGCACTGTTACGGTAACGCAAGAATCTACTACACCGGCCAGGAACTTCGTCAGGAAGACGATATGGATGTCTGGCTGCAGGTTGTCCATATGGCTCGTACAGAGAAGCTTGGCAACCGAGTGAGTTTCCGCCCTTCGGAAATGAAGAAGGAATTGCGCTGGCCGAGAGGGAAAGACTACACCCAAAAGCTCCTGAATGTATTGGAGCGCCTCAAAGCGACGTCTGTTCGTATCGAATCGACCCGCCTGGGTAAAGGGGTGGGCGTCTCTCTATTGCGGCGTTTTGAGTACACAACAGAAGAAGGTGATTTGAGCGACACGTGGCATGTCGAAATTGAGCCAGAAATGGCTATTCTCTTTGCAGCCGATGTGTATACAACACGTCTCGATTGGCAGTCACGCCTGGAACTACGTCCGCTGGCTAAGTGGTTACATGGCTTCTATGGTACCCATCGTGAGCCCTATGGCATTAAGGTAGAAACCATCCGGGAATCATGTGGATCCAAAGCCAAGACAGAGGCAAAGTTCAAACAGATGTTGCGGGACGCACTCGATGAGTTAAAGAACATCGATTTTCTCAAGGAATGGGATATAGGCAAAGACAATATTGTAAGGGTAGTCCGAAACAACAGGCCCTTACTAAAGAGCGAATAACGTAAAACTCTCGAAAAACGGAGCCTAGTGGCTCCGTTTTTTTATTAAGTGTTTTATTCTGTATGCCTATTAACACCGATTCATGCCGCTAAATCATCTAATTCAGGGGTTTTATAGCGGTCGAGAACCCATTTTAGGATCTTGTAAGAGTAAAAGACGGCGAAAATGTCAGGATGAGGTAGTTTTTCTGCTGAAACCGGAGGTTTTCCAAGCTGCATGTCAGGATGAGGTAGCTTTTAAGCAGCGAAAGGGCATGGCTTGACAAGTATGCGCTGGAAATAATGGCGACATTTTAAGCAAATGACTACTTACTCTACGTCAATTCTATAAAAAGTCTTTATAAATCAATGTCTTATGAAAAAATACCTCATTTTGACATTGGCTTTGTATTAGCTAAGTAAACGGAGCGAAGGTACTGCAAGCCTAGGGAAAAGTTAAAAACCGCTTAAAAATTAGGGAGTTATCACCAAAAAAGGAGGGCTCACCCTTGTTTGATGGCCTCAAAATGGTCTGTCAGACCGATTGGGCAATGGAACAAAGTACTTAAATATCAGTAACTTATGGAAAACCATACCTCATAATGACATATGATACGTCATAATGACGTATCTATACCTCATAATGACTTAGGTATTGAATATTAAAAAAGTGTTTAAAAATCAATGAGTTACGTTGTTAAGAAGGGCTTTAGGGTACGATATACGTCAACATGACGCATCTATACGTCATGTTGACAGGCACATACCTCATGTTGACGTATATAAACGTCATGTTGACGTTTCCACATACCCAATAAAACCCTTATATATCAATAAGTTAGCAGTTATATCCACAGCCCTTAACCGTTCTTTAACCTTAAATAACCATCTTTTAACCCATTAAAGTGTATTTTTATGGGTAAAGCGATTTGTTTACAGTGCTGAGCGAAGCTCATGAGTCTGTACAGAAGACAGAACGTGGGTGAAATGAGAGGGTAGAACCTCCTATAGAAGTCGCGTTCTACCTCAAGCTGACAATATTAATAAACGGTCCTGGGATTATTGATTACACAGGCCCATGCTTCGGCCTGCACAGTCGAGACAATCCATACTGTTTGAAAGAGCCATGACTTCAGCACGTTTGTCTATCAGGAAGGGAATCACTTGCACCTATTATACTCGTAATAATACCACTCCATACAGGAATTTATACGATTAAGCTTGCAGATACCTCATATTGACTTTAAAAGCTTTCATTCCAGGGTACAGGTAAAGTAATCACGATAAACAGATGTTAATATGAGGTATATATGAGGAGTGGTATTAAAAGAAATGCCTGAAAGTATCGAAACTGCTTATATGCACCTTAAGCAGGCTGTCGCCGATTTGAATTCGCGATGGTCTACCTGTGTGGTTTCAGGTGAGGTGTGGTCATTGCCGACACTCACTGAGCAAGCTGCACCGAAAGCGATTACTCCCGTGTCCGTGCGAGGTAGGCAGGCCATTGAACTCAGCCAAGCAGTACTTCAGCAGTTCGAACGGGAAGCCGATCAGGCTCCGGGAACAGTCAGGCGTTTGCCAGGCTGGTTTCTGCTGAGCGAATCAATGCTGGAGCCGATACGACAGGTCAATCAAATGAAAGGGGCTGTAGAGGCTGCTATTGAGCGTGTAAGGCTGAAGCAGGGACTGGCTGAGACGGCGCGTACCCGTTTGGTAAGAGAGGCCCTGGGAGCGAGTATCAGCCTTAAACAACTAACACGTCATATACAGGCCTTTGATGCGACACCGCGGCTGTTGAGCTTTACCTGGGCAGGCCATACCGGCAAGACCAAGCGAGTACCCGTGGGGGAGGTGAGACGTCGGCTGGAGAAGCTGGCTCAGCTACAGGCACAGCGTGAGGGGAGCGATATTGAAGGGACACCAGCAGGCGCGGCCTTGAGGGTGATCTTCAATCTGGCCGATCATGCCCGGCTGGTAAAGGTCGAGAAGGTAGCGCCTCACCCAAGAGTCAATGTGTTTTTCAGTCATCGCTCTCGCTACGACGCCATGTTGCACGCCAACCTACCCCTGTTCTTTTTGGCGGGTGAGCAGCCTACAGAGGTGGTGGGGTTAAAGAATTTCAATATCGAAAACCGCATTGCACTACGGCGCAGCAACAAGAGCAGCCAGCGAATTCCTGTACTTCCCGAATACGGTCTGTATATGGATGAGGACGAATTGTGGGGGAGGTCGCGTCCTGGCCTGGAGGTCAGTCCATTAGTCGTTGAAAGCACCTACCGGGCCCGGACAGGGTATAAGCCCTGAGAAATGAAAAAGGCCTGCTTCAAGCAGGCCTTTTGTTACCGCGTCGGACGTCTGTCAGTTCACAGCGTCTTTCAGGCCTTTGCCAGGCTTGAAGCCAGGCACTTTGGCAGCTGCGATTTTAATGGTCTTGCCAGTCTGAGGATTGCGGCCTTCACGGGCGGCGCGCTCTTTGACGGTAAAGGTACCAAAACCAACCAGAGCAACATCGTTACCCTTGGCCAATTCCTGGCTGATAGTGTCGGTGATGGCGGTCACAGTTGCTTGAGCTTGAGCCTTGGTTAGGCCTGCTGCTGCAGCCACTTGATCGATCAATTCCCCTTTATTCATGCAAATACTCCAGAGTAGTCAGTTGTCTTGATGGAATCGCGGCCTTGCTTTCCATTATGCGTTATCTCTCATCCCGGATGGTATAGGAAGCCTGCCAAAGAGATAAGGCTCTTCAACAGACAACCTGATGCCCAATAAGGTCTTTTTCTCATCCAACAGCGTGAACTCCTTTTCATTCTGCTCAATGGAACTGTCAGGATGAAGTGTATCCCGCTCAGCATACCGTATTCCGGCCTTATGGCTGGAGTTTCTCTGAGACAACGGGGTAACGGTCCCACACACGCTGATCACTGAGCGAACGCACCAATTTGACATACTCGGCATGGGACCATGCCAGGGGCGTTGCGCTGTCAGTCCCCTTGCCCTTGGTATATTGATGACGTTCATTATTACCCACGCCGTCCCATACCTGTTCGGGAAGCATGAACCCCTGATTGGCGAAAAGCTCCATGGCCTTGACGTAGGTGTCACGGATTCCCTTTAACTGATCCTCGGATAAGATCTTTTCTCCACCCGGCTGCTGCGCTTTGGCAAGTGCCAGGGCGTAATGGCCGCGCTCGCCTGTGAAAATAGGCCAGACACGGCCACGCAACCCTGAGTTCATGACCGGCTCTTCAGTCGCGGGATAGTTGATACCCGTGGTCTCACTTTCACCGTAGCCATCGTTTCCGTAGCGTCTCCAGCCGGGAAATTCTCCTGAAACGCCCGGGTAGGTAAAGGTGTACTTGACCCTGAGGTTTTCCGGAATGGCTTGATTGTCCAGTACGTTCAGGCTATTGACGATGTGGGTGTCTGTGGCTGGACGAACACCGTAACGGACAAGCTCCAGAAAGCCCGCGTCCAGTATCTGGTTTTCTGGAAGGCCTGGCCGGCTGTTGTTGTCCAGCAGCATCCCGCCGTCGTCAGGGTTATCGTTTTGTGTGATCCGCAGGTAATAGCGCTTGTCTCCAAAAACACCTTTTTGTGTAAACATGCTGGATTCGATACGACTGGAGTAGCGCCTGGCAGTATCCAGGTAGGATTTGGCTCCTTCCTGGTCACCTGCCTGGGTGGCCAGTTCCGATGCGGCTACAAGACCTGCAATGACGGCCGCGGTGGTAGAGGGGGAGTAGCCCCATTGTTCCTCCCAGCGATCCTGCTGTGTTTGTGGAGGTTTTACGGTCCAGTCATTCCAGCCCAGCCTGACCTGCCCACCTTGAGCCAGGAAGTCCGCGGCCGGTTTGAGCATCTCCCGATACCACCGGGTGATGTCGTTGTCAGAAAGCACGCCATTTTTCCAGAGCTTGTAGCCCAGCATGATCGGCATGGCGGTTTGATCGAGCTGAACACCTACCCATTCAATCGTGCCGTCGACATGGGTCTTCTGAAGAAACCAGCCGGTTGCTCCAGACTCAGCGCTTTTCTGGGCACTCTCTTGCTTTTGCTCATGGATATAGGCAGAGCCATCTGCCTGCAGGGGAGGTGTGTCTTTTGTGACCTGGACCTTTTTCAGATATTCAAACGCTACCCTGGAGGTCTGTGTATCGCCCAGAGCCAGCAGAGCCATGGCACATTGGTAAAAGTCCCGTGGCCAGACGGCCTTGTAGCCGGTAGTGCCTTTGGTAGCGGGTACCGTTTCACCCCAGGGGTTGGACAGCGAGGCGATTAGAGCGCCTGCATGAGTCTTGTCTTCCTGGGCTTTCAGCACCATCGCACTGACATTGAGCAGCTTGCCGTTATCTGTCGTCTGTTGCCGCATCGTTGGCAGACTGGTCAGCGAGGCCAGATAGTCCTGCCAACCTATAGCATCTCCCTCACCGTTATAGTGCGCAAGCACATGTTCGTAGCCACGCTGCAAGGTGCTATCGGCTGCCTGGTCTGCAGCCTGTCGAGTACGACCGAATCCGACTACGACATCGACGGTGGTCAAGTCCCCCGTACGGGGTATCCGGGCCATCATGGCTACATTGCCGGGTGTATTGCCGGTAGTGGTATAGCGTGACTCGAGCGATCCTTTCTTGCGCAACTCCTCAAGCCCATCCGAGACTCCGGCAAAGCCCACGGTTGGTAGCTCCAGATCACGACTAGCCTTGATCACCAGAGTGGTTTCCTGTTCCTGGGCATACAGTGCGTTTCGCTCTGTAAAGGCATGATCACCGCTTCCGCTGTTATTTATGGCAGGGTCAATATGGAGATAAGCCTCGAGTGCAGGGTTGGTACTGCGAAAGATGACTCGCATGACCAATGCGTCGGAGTCTGGATCAGTGAATACATGCTTTTCGATTTCATACTGGCCGTTTTTGGCGCGATTGATCAGCCGGTAGGCCAAGGACGTAGGTCTGCCCTCGCTGTCGGTAGAGAGATAGTGCGTTTCGCTGGTCGTATCGGCTTCTTCAAGATCGACAAAGTCAGGTCCTTTTACCACTACCTGCATTGCACGCAGCTGTGCCTCATGTATCAGGCCGAACATGGTTTCTGTCACGATGCCGTTGGCCAGGGAAAACCACACCCTGGACACCTGTCCTGTCGCGGCATCGCTGGAATAAGCCCCGTTATGGTATTGCTCATAGGACGTTCCGATGCCAGTCTTGCCTGAATACGACCAAAAGGGCGATTTACCCGGTGCCCCGGGTGCAACAGCCGAATCGGCAGCGACGGCAGTGGAAAGGCTTACACACAGGGTAAGCAGGCTGTTTCGAAGCAACGTGATGCGCATAGGACCTTCTTGCTTTTCTTATGAGGTAGGGGAGCACGCTGCGGCTATAGAGCGACGCCCCTGCGAGGATGTCGAATAAGCGCAGCGCCAGTCCTAGGCAACTATAGACAAGGATTATATGACTGCCCAGTCATCTTGAGAGTGAGGGGAAAAAGAGCAGCCAGCAGGCGTTTGCCTTGCAGGCTGTTTTTTATTTAACGTACGCGTCTTTAATGCGACCGCTACGGACGTAACGCCATGACTATCGAACCGGCTAGCCTTGCTCACTACATCGACCACACGCTACTGGCTGCCAATGCCTCGCGCGAACAGCTTCGGCAGCTGTGCCAAGAGGCGCAGCAGTATGGGTTTTATTCCGTATGCGTAAATTCGGCGCATGTGCCCTATGTGGCTCAATGCTTGAAAGAGGCTCCGTCGCGTGTGTGCGCTGTAGTGGGGTTTCCGCTTGGAGCAGGGTTAAGCGAAACCAAGGCGTTCGAGGCCGAACGTGTCATTGCAAATGGTGCTCAGGAGATCGATATGGTGCTGAATATCGGTTGGTTGAAGGATAGTTTGCTGGAAGAGGTCCGCAGCGACATTGCGCAGGTACTTGCTGCCTGCGGTTCCGTTCCGCTCAAGGTCATTCTGGAAACCTGCCTGCTGGATGATCTGCAGAAGGAGCAGGCTTGTGTGATCTGTCGGGAGCTGGGCGTTGCGTTTGTAAAGACGTCTACCGGTTTCAGTCATCAGGGCGCAACCCTTGAAGATATTCGCCTGATGCGCCGAGTCGTCGGGCCTGATATGGGGGTCAAGGCTTCGGGCGGTGTTCGGGATTACGCCACCGCCGTTGCCATGATTGAGGCGGGTGCTACCCGCCTTGGTACCAGCTCTGGTGTGGCGATCGTACAAGGGGCGGGATCAGACAAGCCCTACTAACCGCTGCGTATGAGCATGCATTCCAACAGATGGCCCTATATCACCCAGCCTAGCTGCTTTCCCGCACAACCAGCTCAAATCCCAGGTCGATCTGGGTTGGTCCGGTACGTTCTGCCATCAGGTCCAGAAGTAACGTGGCGGCTTGATGACCTACGGCTTCCCGGGGTGTCCGGATGGACGTAAGGCGTGGCACCATGTGGGCCGAGGCCGGCAGATCATTGAAGCCGACCAGGGCGACCTGATGGGGAATGGAAATACCCTGGCGCTGGGCCTGAAAGATCGCTCCGTGTGCCAGGTCATCGTTACAAAAGAAGATCCCATCCACGTCAGGATGCCGGTGCATGAGATCGGTGAACAAGGTAGCTCCCAATTCGATCGAGGAGGGCCGGACATCAAGTATCTCCAAAGCAGGATCATACATGCCGGCTTGCTGTAGGGTTTCCCGGAATCCATCGCCACGCCTTAGCGCGCGTGGATCGAGCTGGGCCGCAATATAGGCAATGCGTTGGCGGCCACGCTCAATCAGGTGCCGGGCCGCCGCTGCCCCCGCAGCATATTGAGAGAAACCAGCGCTGCACGTAGCCGTATCCGCATCCAGTTCCATCATATATACGCAAGGAACACGACTGCCAGCCAATAGCTGACGTGAATGCTCCGTTCTGTCAAAGCCTGTCAGTAGAATTCCCCTGGGCTGATACGCCAGATAATTGCGAATCAGGTTTTCTTCTTCTTCAGGCGAGTAGTGATAATTGCCAATCAGTACCTCCAGCCCGTGAGGTCTTAAAACCTGATGGATAGCTTCCAGACTCTCAATGAATAGCTGGTTTGACAGCGAAGGGATCAGCACCACAACGGATTGACTTTGTGCGGAGGCCAGGGTGCGGGCGGCAGGGTTGGCAACGTAACCCAGGGCACGGGCGGCCTCGCGGACTTTTTCGACCAGCTCGGGCGCAACCGTGGCAACCCCTCGCAGGGCTCGTGATGCAGTAATGGGCGAAACAGCGGCCAGTCTGGCTACTTCGGCCAGCGTAGGGCGGCCAGTGGTACGGGAACCTGTTCTGGGCATAGGTTAATCAGTGCGTTGTTGTTATGAGTCGTACATCCGGGATATAGTCGTCTAAGGTAGCGCTGTCCAAGAGGGGCTTACAAGCAAATGATTCTATCTGGACGGATAAGGCGGCTCGGGAATGCAGAAGACGAGGCAATTCTTAGCACACCTATGGTTTTGCATTACCATCAAAGCTGAAAGGATTGCGTCTCGCTGAGACAACACTCTCCCTAGGAGCTGGCAGCAGGCTTCTGAATTTTAGATCGGGCCTACACTCCTTCATTAATAATACGTCATAACGTAACCGATTCAGCTGACTTATTGGATTGCTAATCCTCTCAATTTATACCGTGGACGTATCCCATGAAGCGTGCTGCATGGCCTGGCAACGTTATCTTTTCATTTTTCAGTTATGGCTGCCGAGACACCGCCAGCATTACCAGATGCGACGGTAGGCGTCTGGTTTGGAGTGCAACCCGGTGACAGGCTTAAAACCGAAGTTGTAACAGCTCCTTGAGTAGTCTTACGCCTCCGGAAAGGTCTGCCAGCCCAGTCGGGGATAGACGAGGAGGAGGCTCATCGGATGTAAATCTATCTGTTAAGACGCTTTTTTACGGTTGCCCTTTTATTAGTCATATAGGGTGGTACGGTACTGCATGAGCGTGGTGGTTTTACGGAGTAACGTTTGGTCATTCAGCTCCATGACGGAACGAGCCTTTATATCGATTACGGGACGGCTACGTTTCCAACGGACCTGTAATTAGTTGGACTGATTGAGCTGCTATGGGGACTCGCCTCTCTATTTCATGGCGAAGTCGCGGCTGGTGTAGTGGACAACGTCCTGTCAAAACAGTCCCTGCAAGAGCCGATCCAAAATCATCTACGTTTGGGCTACGGCAGCTATGACCTGTGGCAGATGGCCTTTGATGGCGAAGGATAGTTGAAAGAGCAGTTCAGTTTTCAGCTCAACCTTACTCAGTAAGCCAGTAATACCTGAGTAAACCAGGGTTCCCTTGCTAGCCTATATCTGTGCCTCTTTGCTTTCAGGTGTCATGGTGGTGGTCAGCAGCGCCATTGGATTTTTCAGACTAATGCTCCCACATCTGGCGAGGCGGTTTATCGGGGCCAAACATCGGCAACCTTTACCGGTGGCAGCACTACTAGGCGGGCTGTTTCTGCTATGGATTGACATGGCCGCGCATACCTTATTCACATCCGACGATCTTCCTATTGGTATCGCAACGGCTGTTCTGGGCGGCGGTTCTTTCTTATATTGAGGCAGAAACGATGAATCCAGAAAACATGAAGCCTTTGCTCGAAAGGGAGTACATGACACCTACATGTTACTCGATGAAACAGGACGTTTTTCCCGACTAGGGACACCGGATTAGCTAATTACCCTATCAAGCGCATATAGACGCTAGCTATTTGATGGGTTACGTTATCTCATAACATTACCGGTTGGGTGTTTTATGTCAGATCTACGCGTCCCTGTCACGGTGCTGACCGGCTTTCTGGGTTCAGGCAAAACGACGTTGCTCAATCACATCCTTAGCAAGCAGCATGGTATGCGTATTGCTGTGATTGAAAATGAGTTTGGCGAGATCGGCATTGATGACGCCTTGGTGGTTAATGCCGACGAAGAAGTCTTTGAGATGAATAACGGTTGTATCTGCTGCACGGTACGGGGTGACCTCATCCGGATCCTGGGCAACCTGATGAACCGGCGTGACAAGTTCGATCATATTCTGGTGGAGACCACGGGCATGGCCGATCCCGGCCCGGTGGCGCAAACGTTCTTTGTCGATGACGAAATCCGAGCGCAGCTCCAGCTGGACGGCATCATTACCGTGGTCGATGCTCACCATGTCTGGTTGCACCTGGAGGACAGCAGTGAGGTAGGAGAACAGATTGCCTTTGCCGATGTCATCCTGCTGAACAAGACGGATCTGGTCGAGCCCGCCAGGCTGGACGAGCTGGAAACACGAATCCGCAAGATGAATTCGTTGGCTCGTATCCATCGGACCGTCAATGCCGAAGTCGACATTCCTACTGTCATGAACGTGGGCGGCTTTGATCTGGAACGGGTGTTGGACCAACGGCCAGACTTTCTACAGAAGGAATATCCGTTTGAGTGGGCTGGAATCTGGCATTTGCCGGCAGGCATTACCGAGCTCCGTTATGGGGCAGGCCCCGATCCGTTTATTGGCGCGCTGCTGATGCCTGTCAATGGCGACAGTGAGGGTGATCTGGACAGGGCTGTTGTTATCGCCGAAGGAGCCTTTGATCGAGAGGCCAAAAAGATCCGTGCAGGTACCAAGCTGATGCCTGGTCGTCAGGCCGTCAATTTGAAAGTGCCGGAAGACGATGCAGAGCAGACGGTTAATCTGCTGATTCCGGCGGCGGGATACTATGCTCTGGTAACTGAGCATGGGCCCGAAGAGTTTGGGCTGCGACTGGAGCAGTCAGGCGTTCGCCTTGAGCCGAGCAGTCAACGCGAGTTTGCCGCGTCCCATAGCCATGATGAAGAAATCAGCTCTGTTGGCATTACCTTGGAAGGGGCGCTGTTGGAGGCAAAGGTCAATCAATGGCTAGGTCCGCTACTGGCTCGGAAGGGGCAGGACATCCTGCGAACCAAAGGCATTCTAAACATTGCACAGGAGAATCGCCGATTCGTCTTCCAAGCCGTTCATATGTTGCTTGATGGCGGCCCGGATCGGTTGTGGCAGCCCAATGAGAAACGCCAGAGCGAAATCGTATTCATTGGCCGTAATCTGGACCGCGAAGAGCTGATAGCAGGACTGAAAGGTTGCCTGGCATGAGCGACTCCACAGCGGTACAACGCCTGCAGAGCCTCTGGCAAGTGGAGGGTGGCGAGCACATCAACACGCTGGTCTGGTCGCCAGACAATACCCGGCTGGCGACGGCCTATGCAGACGGTTCGGTTGCGGTGTATGACACGGCTAATGGTCGCGAAGTATGGCGTCATGCGGTGCATGGGCTGGCGACCAGTGCATTAGCGTGGTCACCTGACGGTAACCTTTTGGCCAGTGGTGGGCAGCAGGGCGGTATTATCCTGTGGGAACCCGATACGGGCAGTAAAGTACATCAGCTGGATAGCGGACGTAGTTGGGTTGAGTTCTTATGCTGGTCAGCCGAGGGCGGATTGGCTTCAGCAGCTGGCCGGCAGATCCAGCTCTGGACCGCCGAAGGCCAGCTGAAGCAAAGCTTTGGACAGACCGCCAGTACGGTCACAGGGTTGTTATGGCTGGCTGATGCTACCCTGCTCAGCAGCTGCTATGGGCTGGTCAACCAATGGTCTGCGGAGCGTGAGCAGCCCCTGCGGCACTTCCCCTGGAAAGACTCTCTGCTGAGTCTCTCGGTCAGTCCAGATCAGCGGTTTATTGCCGCCGGATGCCAGGCCAATGCTATTCACCTGTGGTATCTGAAAAGCGGCGAAGATTTTCGCATGAGTGGGTACCCATCCAAGGTCAGACATTTTGATTGGAGTGCTGACAGCCGCTACTTCGCAACAGGCGGTGCAGCTTCTCTGATTATCTGGGATTGTTCAGGTAAAGGGCCACAAAGCAGCAAGCCGGTAGTACTGCCCGTACATACCAAACCCATCAGCTCTATTGTGTTCAGCCATGCAGACAGCCGCCTAGCCTCCGGTGGAGACGATGGTCTCACAGTTATTTTTGATCTGGCCCGTGGTCAACCATTGGCAGGCTTGCTGGATGAGGCGGGTGTAAGCTCCATGGCCTGGAGCGAAGATGATCAGGTCCTGGCGATTGGCTACAGTTCCGGCCGCTTGCGGTTGTGCCCGGTGCCTGTGAAGCCTTGAACGCAGCAGTGCAGTACGCCAGGGCGTGCCGCACTGCGTCGGCGGAATTACAGAATTGTCGGGTTCGGTACGTCTCCGTACACCTATTGGTGGTCAAATGTCTTAGTGGCCCCGGTAAAGCCCAGCGTATGAAGCAGTTATTTGTGAGAGTGGATAGGCAGAGTTGATCGTTATACCCAGAAACGACAAAGCCGCCCCTGGGTCAGGGGCGGCTTTGTTTGATCATCGAGCCGCTGTGTTTTCAGACTGAGCGTCTTGTCACGAGATGGAGATAAAAACAACCGGCGGGCTCTTCAGACAGGGGAGGCGCCCCCTGTAGCCAAGCAAGGCGTATCAGGCGACTACCGTCGTGCTTTCCCGCTTGTCCCACTCTTCTTCAACTTCACAGAAACAGACATCGGCTGCAGCATGCAGACGGTCCAGTTGGGCTTCGGTCAGATTATGCAGGGGAAGCGTTTCAAGCAGCTGGATAAGCGTATCAAATTGGGTAACGTCCATCATGTCCTCGTGGGATAATCAGATCGATATGGCGTATTACCTCCTGTTAGTACGCGCGAGGCGTTCTCACAGGAGGTCTGTCAATTTCAATGAGTAATTCGACTTCACAGGGCCAAGGCATATCGTGTGGACTGCCGGCCGCCGTGCGCACATGGACTGCCTAGCAACGACCTTTAGCCGCTACCGGTTCGAGTTCCATGGGTTAGGGGCGCGCATTCTAATGATGACCGCTCGTTCCCTCTAGGGGGTTCTGCCCAATGGCACGCAAATATTTCCGTAATATTGCATTGACGTGTAAAAAAATCTTTTGCTGGCACGGACTTAGCTGACCCAAAAAAAATTTAATTTTTTTGGGTTGCTTTTTACGTTATTGGACGAACTGTATACATTCAGCGCCAGACCAAGCTCCATAGAGCTTGGTCTGGCCAGCACGCGGTCTGCAAACAGTCACTCTCAGAGCCCTTTTATGCGAGAAGGCGCTGTGTGGCTTATGTTGTCAGCTGGTTGAACTGGCCCACTGCATCAACTACACGCTGGGCACCGTCCTGGATATCAACGATGACCACACCGGCTTCAGAGGCCAGCGCCAGACCCTGTTCTGCTTGGTTCTTGCCTTCAGACATGCGGGAGACGGCTTCCTGAGCCAGTGCCTGGTTCTCTTGGACGACGCCAACGATTTCTTCGGTTGCTTTGCTCGTTCGGGCTGCCAGCTGACGCACTTCATCGGCCACTACTGCGAATCCACGGCCCTGCTCACCTGCGCGGGCGGCTTCAATAGCCGCGTTGAGTGCCAGCAGGTTGGTCTGCTCGGCAATGCCACTGATGGTCTTAACAATCGAGCCGATTACGAGCGACTGCTTATCCAATGCCTCAATGCCTTCAGCAGCGTGTTCCATCTGCCTGGACAGCTGCTGCATGATACCGATGGTCTGGTTGACTACGCCTGCGCCCTTCTTGGCTGCAGCATCGGTTTGTTGCGACGTACCGTAGGCGATACCGGCCGCCTCGATGACAGCGTTTTCACGGTTGACCTGATCTGTGACGACCGTTGCGAACTTCACGATCTTGCACAACTTGTCTTCCGCATTGAGGATGGGGTTGTAGGAGGCCTCAAGCCAGACGACATGACCATATCGGTCCACGCGCTTGAAGCGACCGTTGACGAACTCGCTGCGATTGAGCTTGGCCCAGAAATCCTGATACTCAGACGAATTGTATTCGGCCGGCTCGCAGAACAGGCGGTGATGCTTGCCCTTGATCTGATCCAGCGTATAACCCATAGCACTGAGGAAGCGGTCGTTGGCGGTAATCACTTCGCCGTTCAGGTTGAACTCGATGACGGCGGTAGAGCGTAACAGGGCCTTGATCAGGCTTTCGTGCTCGCGGGAAGTCTCGATCGTACGGGTCAGGTTGTTGGCGTAGATATAAAACTGATCAACCTGACCCGAGGCGTTGCGTATCGGTTGCCATAGGCAGCGTAGCCAGGCCTCCTTACCGTCTGCCCTGAGCAGACGAACAACGCCACTAAAATGCTCACCTTTCTGTAGCGCAATCTTCATCCGGCGATAGATATCGGTTTGCTTGATAGGTGCTGGAACCAGCTCATCAATATTGCGGCCGATGATCTCATGGCTCTTGTAGAACATTTCAAGCATGAATTGCTCATTGACCTGTTCAATCACGCCTCGTGAATTCAGGGTGAAGCCTATCATCGATGTGTCGAGGCTTTGTTTGACCTGTTGTACAACCGAGAGGCTTTCCCGCAGGGCGGCCAGTTCCTGTTTGAGGCGTTTGAAGAACATGATTGATCCTTGGGTGAATGGCCGGAAGGGGAGGCTTGGTTCATTTATCGGCGCCCACAGGATTTAATTAAAGGAAGATGGTCATTAAATATTTATGACAGACCAGCGGCAGGATTAGGCAGCTGGTCTGTCAAATTGGGCAATCACTCCCTTCAGGTGCTGGCCAGCTCTGCCGCACGAACTACATCTCTAGCCGGCAAGGGTTTAGCGAACAGATAGCCTTGATAGGTGGTGCAACCATTTTCGGCCAGCAGCTGGCGCTGCGCTTCACTTTCCACACCCTCTGCTACGATATCGAGGCCAAAGGTCGTAGCCAGACCGGAAATGGCCTGGATGATAGCAACACTCTCCGACCCTGGCAGCCGTTGCACAAAGCTCTGGTCGATCTTGACCTGATCGATGGGCAGCTTCTGCAGATAGTTGAGTGATGAGTACCCGGTACCGAAGTCATCCAGGGCGAAGCGAACACCTTGTCCTCTGAGTGTTTCGATATGCGAACAGGCCTGGTCGAGGTCCAGTATCAGAGTTGCCTCAGTCAGCTCGATTTTGATCAGGGCAGGGTCGATATGCTTGTGTTTCAAGACGTCCATGACTTCAGTGGCAAAACTGGATTGCCGTAGATGGGACGCGCAGACATTGACCGAAACCGGTAGGTGGGCGAGAGAAGGCTCTTTTGACCAGGTAAGCAACTGCGAGCACACCTCATCGAGCAGCCAGCGGTCCAGTTCGGTAAGTAATCCTGTGTTGCTTGCGACTTCCAGAAACGCGGCAGGGCCTACCAAGCCCCAATCCGGATGCTGCCAGCGCAGAAGCGCTTCAAGGCCGATAAGCCCTCTCTGATCGCTCCACTGAAGCTGATAGTAAACGCGGAATTCATTGTCGAGCAGCCCTTGCCGGATCTGTTGCTCCAGTTGCAGGCGGGCAGCAATGCTGCTTTGCATGCTCGGATCATAAAAGCGAATGGCATTCTTGCCGTGGCTCTTGGCTGAATACATGGAGATGTCGGCCTGCTGAAGCAAGTCGTGGCTTGCACTTCTGCTGTCAAACAACACAATGCCTACGCTACCGCTAATAGTCTGATTACCTTGTTCGAATTCGAAAGGACGCTCCAGGGCCGCCAGCACCTGCTGGCCGATGTGACTTGCCTGGTGCGCGGCAGCTTGCTCGTCTTCCGACAAGCCTTCCAGCAGGATGACAAACTCGTCTCCTCCCAGACGAGCCACGGTATCAGTTACCCGCACGATCTGTTTCAGACGGTGTGCTGCTTCCTTGAGGACGGTATCGCCGGCATCGTGGCCATACAGATCATTGATGTTTTTGAAGTTATCCAGATCGATGAATAGCAGGGCGCCGCTATGTCCGTGTCGCTGGCAGGCAAGCTGGGCCGTTTTGAGCCGCTCCAGGAAAAAGCGCCGATTGGGAAGTTCGGTCAGGGTGTCGTAAAACGCCAGCCGACGGATCTGCTCTTCGTACTCATGCCTGGCCGTGACATCACGAGTTACCATGACGATCGCCTGCTTATGTTCTGCATCCGAAGCGATCGCCTGGGCCTTGCCCTCGAAATAGCGTTCCCCCGAAGGAGAGCTGAGCTGGTATTCCACGGTGAGAGGTGTCGGGCTTTTCAGGACCTTTCTGACCCAGGTGGTCAGGTAGTTCGCCTGGGTATAAGGCAGCACATCCTGCAATCGCTGGCCCACCTTCGCCAAATGCTCATTGATCTTCTTGGCATCATGAGAGGACGAGACGACCTCCTGAAAGCGACCGTCCTGATCGATAACCAGCAGGATGTCAGGAATCGCTTGGGTAATGGCGCTCAGTCGCGCTTCGCTTCGCGCAAGGGCCTGTTCAGCCTGGTTACGTTTCTCCTGGTCACGAAGCAGAAGCCAGACGAGTAGGCCTGTAGGGGGCATCGTCACCATCATGGCCAGCATGGTACGTTGAGCCGCCTGGCCGAAAGGGCCATATACGAGGGTAAGCGTGAGCAGGGCGAGGGCATGTACCGCACCGCCCAGCAACAGTACCTGAAAAGGGCCTTGCCTGATCCAGCCTCGGTGGTAGGCCATGCGATAAGCGAGACCTAACGCCACGGCCATGAAGGCATTCAATACGCCGGGGTAGGCCCCTACGCCGCCTAGCCAGAACCGATACAGTGCCGTCATTGCTGCTGCAATACTGGCAACCAGGGGACCTGCCATCAGGGCAGTTACCGACAGTATGGCCAGCCGCGCATCTACAAAGATCCCGAGGCCAATCGGTACGGGATGTATCATGACGGCAATACAGATCAGGCCCGTTGCACATCCAACAATCAGTTCCGATGACAGTACCTTGTGTGGCCAGGTACGCCAGAGGTAGTCCCGTAGCCAGCAGAGCGCCAGAAGTAGAGCGGCATTAGAAAGAAAATCCACAAACATGGCGACCTTGGTCTCCTTCGCCTAGGCGCAATTCCGTACTGGCATTCAGATAGACGTCTGAGTCAAAATTGCTAGATAAATGCGGCCCAATCGTCGGATAACAGCGATCTGAGCCCGTTATTCGGGACGTTTGTCAATGGCAAGCGCTGAAATAGAACAGCGCAGCGGTTTGAGTACAGGTTTAACAGGAATGTTCATTGCAGCAGGGATGTTGATCGTAGCGCTTGTGCTAGGGCACATGGGGCGCAGCTATAAGGCGACACGTACTGTTCGCCTTGATCGGCCTCTGGCCTATATCGGACTGTTTGCCTTTGTTCTTGCAGGCGCTGTCGTGTTCTTTGGCTAATGCCCACCAATTTCCTACCGACACCATCAGGCTCGACATGCCTATCGTCAAGCGGCTGGCAATGTCCCTTATTTGAGCAGCCTCGCATCCATCCTTTCGCTATGTCATGCCCAGGGCAAGCTGGCCGTGACCGAGGATGTCGACACGGAGGAAAAGCTCAACGCTGCCATTCAGGGTTAACTTGTGTCAACGCCACTACTGTTGAATGAACTCGCCGCTTGGCATTACAGGCGCGATGTTCTGTCCTATTGCGTATAAGGCTCTTGCGCAGCGCCCTGTATCTGCTGGGCGCAGTATCTTCTTGGTTCCTCTCACCCGTAAGTGTTAGCGACTTCTCCCTTTATGCATCGCCTTGATGGCTTTCATTGCGCCCTATTGAACTCTTTTAAATCCTAGAGTCCGACTGTTGGCATTTAGTCCTGTCAAGTCAATTTCAGTTATTTTTGTATGTATAAATGTAACCATTTTATGCTGCAAGTCGATCAGTTGCGTTCGCGCTTTTGACCAGTGACTTCAGTAGCAAGTGCGTCCACATGGCGTGAGCGCGGCAGGTTGTTGGTGTTTCAGAGTGGTGCAATCAAGGATTGCGTATCGGTTGTGTAGCCGCATCAGGCGGCACGTCATGTCCAGGTAATAGGACGGGTAGTCAATGAAGAAAGTAAGTACAAATACGTTGTACTGTGGTTTATTGGGGTTGGCGTTTGTGCTGCATTTCGGGCTGCTTGAGCAGAATCCCCAGAACCCTATTGGTATTAAATACCTGACAGAGCTTTATCTGGCCGCCTGTTTGGGTTTCAGCGCCATGTTTCTAGTGGGAACCGTTGGAGCTGAACGAAAAGATTACAGTGTTGCGTTCCTGTTCTGTCTGTTTTCGGCTTTTACCTTTACCTTCCTCCCGGCGTTGTTTGCCGAGCTCTTTTATGGTCAGCCGCTGGTCTATGGGGTAATCGAAGAACGCAGGGTGCTGCTCTGCTTTAGTGTCATTCCCTTGTTGTACCTAGCCAAACATGTATCGGCGGCACAGTTTGAAAATTGCATTCTGATCGTGGCGCTAGGGGCTGTTGTCCTGTCCTGGCTGTGCTATTTCGAGGTGTTGCCAGATCTGCGAGATGGGATAGACCTGGACCTCAGCCGACCGGGCCGTGCCTCGACCGGGGCATTTGCCCTAATCATTGGCTACTGCCTGAGCATCTACTTCTGGGGCAAAGGAAAGTCACCTATAGACGGCAGCCCTCGCTCCAGTCTTCGCTATGGACTGCTGGCGCTCGTTTACCTTGCGACACTGGTGTTCGTCACACAGACCCGGCAGGTCATTCTCTTGTGCATCATCTTTACGTTCCTGTGCCTGCGGGTTAAGTCCGTGAAGCTGGCGGTGATTGGCGGCTTGCTCGTTTCCCCCTTCGTTATCGACCCTGACCTGCTCGAGCTTTTCGGGGTTAATATCGATTTCTACATGCAATCAGCCCAGAACGGCGCTACGGATAATGTGCGCGAGGCTACCATCGCCCAGATCATGGATCATCTGCATGAGTACAACTGGGTACCCAGCGGTAGTCTGAGCCTGATGTGGAATGATGGTTTCAAGCACTACTTCAGTTACTACTTCTTCCTTTCCGATGTAGGTGTGATCGGTACGCTGTTCCGCTTTGGTTTTCTAACCATCGCGATCATTCCGGTCAGCTTCCTGGTGTATTTCAAAGTGGCCAAGCGGCTGAATCCCAGTCTGGATTTTACCTTGGCTGTGTTCCTGGCCCATCTTTCTATCTGGCCTTTGCAAGGTATCTTCGAATATCAGGAGGGTATGACTGCCTTGTTATTTGTTTTCCAGGCACTTAAAACGTTTCATAGCCAGATGCCCAACGAATCGCTGTCCAATCATCCTGAGCGGGAGCCTTATCAGTTGGCCTGAACCGCATCTGACATTAAAACGGCCCGTGGAGGGCCGTTTTTTTACCTACCAGCCTGCGTATCCCGAGCTGGAAATATCAGGCAATGCGTGCATGAATGCATGAAAAAGATAAACCGATACACCAGTACATGCTAAAGGTACTAGCCGTTCAGTCTATTGTTGTCATGCCGTCACCTCTGTTGCTCCATTTATCCAGTAGCGCTCACTGCTGATTACGATGATGGCTGCGCGCCATTATACTTGTTGCAATACATCAGGTAGTGCAAGCAGAGCGGCAGTGTTCAGTTATATCGAGTGGAAACGTTTTCGTTCCTTGTAGTCGAAGTGTCATCTAGACATCAGCTGGCAGTTCGACTGGGTAGGGGCAGACATCCATGATCTTGACCGAATTCGATTGCTATCAACTGAAAAACCGGCTGGACAATATTTGCGGTGCCCGACTGCCGGCCGCCAATATCGATAGCTTCTACTTCTTTCTGGACGCTTTGCGTACCGCCCGGAATGTATCTGAGCTGGAGCTGGCCGCTGCCAAGATTGACGGTTTCATGATTGCGCTGGAAGGGGCCGGGCTTGTCAGTGGAACATCCGCCATGTTGATCGGCGGTTTTGTTTCTCGGGTACAGGCACACCGTTTGGAAAGGTTGGGTGTTGAATGAGCCGCCGTTAAGTAGCTGGCTGGTAACCGGCTCATTATGGAGCCAGATAGTGACAAGCCACTCGTAAGGCTGACGATCTGCTTTATTCTTGATGATGTATGACAGGTTCTTCGATGGGCGCTTTGCTTTTTGTATTACACGCTTGCCTTCGAAGGCTGTCCTGTTCAGCAGGTATTACGTCGCTCGCCGTGGTGCTGATCGCTTGCTCCACGTTGGCAGCAGAAGCACCTGCTGCACCAGGACGCGTATTGGTTCTGGATAACCAGGATAACTATCCTGCAGGCTACCAGACGGACTATCTGTTGCACCCCTTCGCCGAGACATTCGAGGCTATTCGCTACGCTGTACCTGATAGCGCGTGGCAGCCGAACGCAAAGGCATTAATCAGTCTTGGGTATCAGCAGGACGGTAGCTGGATCCGATTAAGGCTGGAAAACCCCTCGTCCGAGGTTCGCCGATGGTTACTGGTGGCCGAAACCCCTCTGATCGATCAGCTTGAGCTGCGCCTGTTCGATCCTGTTCTGGAGCGGTGGTCTTCAGTCGAATCGCTTGGTAATCGCATACCCTTGAGTAGGCAAGCCACCAGCGGCCCTTATCCGGTCGCTACGCTTGACTTGCCGCCCAATCAGGCCATGGTTCTGTACGGTCGCATGCGTGCGAGCCAGCCGCTGACCATTCCGATGGAGATCATGTCTCCTGCCGCGTATGAACGCATCTATACGCAAACAGCCCTGAGCCTGAGCGCCTTTCTGGGCGCAGCAGTAATCATGCTGGCTTACAACCTATCACTCTATGTCTTCATACGGGACCGGGCCTATCTCTGGTATAGCGGTTATCTCGCTGGTGCCATCTTCTATATGGTCTGTGCGACCGGCTTTGGACGGTTGTATCTGTGGCCGGAATGGACTGAACTGGCAGTGCGTGCCACCGTTCTGTCCATTTCGCTTTGCATAGCCGGTGCCGCCCAGTTCATCAAGCACTTTCTTCAGTTATCCAGCCACAGCCGCTTCTTTTCAGTCTTGTGTAAAAGCTTTCTGATCTATTGGCTTGGCGCCTCGCTGATTATCGCGATCGACCCTGCGTTCATTCCGTTTCTCGGTATCGATGTCATGGTCTTTCTCAGCTGCCTCACGGGGCTATGGGTTGGCCTTGCCTTGTGGTGGCGAGGCCATGTATCGGCCCGTTATTTCACCATCGCCTGGGTAGTGCTCAATCTAGCCACCTTATATATGACGCTGGTCATGTCCGGCTTGAGCAAAGGGTGGGTCAATCCGTTGTATGTCCAGATGCTTGGGTTCGCGCTTGAGTTCCTGTTGCTGTCGATGGCCTTGGCCGAGCGGATAAACCGTGAGCGTGCAGCACGAATACAGGCAAAGCAGGAGGCGATAAGAACCAGCGAGCATCTGGCACGAGAGCGGTTGGCGACCTTGCAGGCACAAGAGAAGCTATTGATTCTTCAGCAGGAAACCAACGAAGCACTCGAGCGGCGAGTGAAGGAGCGGACTCTGGCCCTGGAGGAGGCAAACCTTCAGCTGTCACGCCTGAGCCGACTGGATGCCCTGACCCAGTTACAAAACCGAAGTGCTTTTGAAGAAAACTTTACCGCCTCGCTTGCACAGGCCCTGGCAACTGGGCAAATGCTGAGTGTTGTTATGATCGATATCGATCACTTCAAGCAAATTAACGATACCTATGGTCATTCGACAGGTGACGAATGTCTGGTCAAGGCTGGGCAGGTATTGCTGAATCATACCCAGGGGGCAGGCGATCATCCGGCGCGTTTTGGTGGAGAGGAATTCATTCTACTCTTCATGAATCGCACCCCGACTGAAATGGCAACGCTTGTCGAATGTATTCGAGTCGACATGGCCTCCCTTGGCATCAAGACGGACAGCGGAACGCTGCGTTTTACGGTAAGCATTGGCGTTGAATGCCGCTTTCCTCGACCAGACGATACGCGTGTCGACTATTCCAGAGCGGCTGACACAGCGCTTTACCAGGCCAAGGCCGCAGGACGTAATCAGTCTTGTTTTGCCATTACTGTCCATTAGTCAGCACACCTCTCCTGCAACAGGCCAGCCTGCAAGAGACTGGCCTGCGGTATGCGCGATCAGTAGATGACCAAGCGCTTACCAGCCGCGTACATCGGGAGCCAGCTTACCGACGGCTTGGTGAGCCGCCTGGTGCAGCTCCGGTGCGGATGTCTTATCCGACGCGAGGATATTGGCCTCTTCTGCGCTGGGCTGAAGAGGCTTCTGACGGAATAGCAAGGTGTAGAAGGAGGCGGCGCAGGCATACCCGCCTGAGAAAGAGGCATGGCGCCCGTCAGCTATGTACAGCTTGGCCACTGAATCGCTTGCAAACGTACCCTTCCAAGACTCACCGCAAGGGGAGAGTTGGGCGCCCATCTTGCGCGCCAGGCTCACGTACTCCTTATAGATCTGTGGTTGCTTACCCTGTTGATTCTCGTTGGCCCAGGTTTCGAACAGAATCGGCTTGGCATGGTGGGCACGAATCAGGTCATTGAATTTCAGCGCATATTCTTCCAGCCGTTCTGGCTGAAGCAATGGCCGAGCGGCGTGCTCCTGCAGGACAACATAGTCATAGGTGTTGCTTGCCAGCTTGCTTTGTACCGCTCCACTGTTCCAGTGCTGCTCAAGGGTATATGAGGGTTTGGCAATCGAGTCCGCCTCGATGGTGCAAGACGATGATGCGCTGTCGTGGGCGCGTGACGCCATTCCCATCAGGGTGGTCGTCAAACTGTTCGCATAGGTGTAGCTGTTACCAACGAACAACATGCGAATGGTGCACGAAGAAGCCTCAGAACTCTGAGCAGCAGCGGCGTAATGTGCGCTGGCGATGCATCCAGCAAAGAGTGTGGCAAGCTTCAGGGAACGGGTGAACAAGACCCTATCCTCCATACATTTATGAGGGTTAAACAATAGGTGTGGGCTGCAAACGGCATCCTGGTGCGTTTGCGGGGGCGCATTGTGCGAGGAGGAGGCGGTATTTATAAGGAGTGACTGTGCGGGGAGTCACGTACTGCTATTTGGAACAAGCGAAACGGCGAACGCGTGCAAAGTTCAGGGAAATAAAATCTCCCAAGATTTCGATGATGGTGGCTATTTAATAGCTAAATAATAGCTAAAATCAAGACTAAATAGTCTTGTTTGCCTAATAAGAGCAATTTTTTAAGAGTGAGGCTTAGCTCGCTTGTGAGCCCTGCTGAGGCTCAACGACATCCTCATCGATATACCGGCCAGCTTTTTCCTGTTCCAGGAATGCCGCGTACTGATCCTCCGTGATCAGGTTTTCCAGCAGCAGTTGCGAGGCATAGGATTCAGCCGCCTTCTTGTTCCAGCGAATCTCTCCCAAGCTGTCCGGGTTTTTGATGCAGCGGATATAACGCTTCCAGTACGGGTCCATGATGACTCCTGCTTCCTGCTCATGGGTAACGGGGCGCGTGGTATATCACAACTGATGGATTTGTGAAGCGGTGCGTATAAGAAGTGTCCAGCTTTCTGTTTGATAAAGGCGGCCATGCTGCCTCAGGCCAGCGAACGAGCCGGTCAGGGATCAAGGTTCAGCTGGCGACCGCTATGCCCGGGTTTTTCAAGTACATCGGCGACCTCGGCGGCGAGATGAAGAAGCTCATAATCTTCTTCGAGACTGGTCGAGTCGTCGGCTTCCCGTTCATCCAGAATGGGACAGTTGACCAGCGTCCAGTGAAGCGGGCTGGTATCGAGCCGCTCGTGAATCTTCTGGCAGACACGTCGCCAGCGAGGGTCGACATCCTCATCTTCCAGCGCAGCGAAATCACCCACTAGCATGAGCTGGGATACCTTGCCTTTGCGTAGGCCGCTGATGAGTGCAGCCACAGCATCGATCAGGTAGTTGGGATCTTCGACCTCAATTACTACGCGAGGTGGTTCCAGTACCGCGACGACTGCCTTCATTCCCGCCACCCCCTGGCTGACTTTATAGGCGCTGAACATATGGCCAGGGGTCGATTGGGGATAGGGGCGGGGCGGTAATGCCTTGAGATCCGCCTGTAGCGGCACGGCCTCATGTTCGCGATTAAGCAACTCGTTGATCAACGCCTGGCCCAGCGGGCTCTGCGCGCCGTAGACCGCGACTTTGAGCGCTCGCGCTGCTGCATACGTCATGAGAACCTCGCCTCTGTCAATCCTAGATGACTGACCGGACGGAGCGCCCAAGGTTCTGCCGCGACCGTACCGGCCATCCCACTGCTTAGGCTACATCGGCCGAATTGTCATAGGCTTTAAGAAAACAGTAGGACAATTCTCATCGCTCTGTAGAAAATATTATCGCGCCGCTGAAGACCGCACATGACTGGCCGATAGCCTCTATAGCCAAACAGAAATCTGTTAGCCAGACCTTGTATATCCCCACCTTCAGTAGGGCCGAGTCGTATGCTCAGTAGAATAAAGTTCAGCCACAAGATCCTGGCAACGGCCTCGGTAGTGCTGATTGCTGCCTTCTCGTTGTTCATGACGTACAACGATTATCTGCAACGTACGGCAATCACCCGGGACCTGACCGTTCGCCTCAATGAACTGGGCACCAGTGCCTCCAGCAATATTGCTAACTGGGTAAGTGGGCGTATCACGCTGCTTGAAGGAGAGGCGCAGGCGGTACAGCGTGATCTTGCCCCTCAGGCATTCACTGCAGTGCTGGAGCAGAAAGCATATACCTCAAGCTTTGACCTGACCTATCTGGGGCAGGCGGACGGTACGTTTACGGTTCGACCCTCTATCAGTATGCCTGCCGGCTATGACCCGAGAACACGCCCCTGGTATCAGGGCGCCCAAACCAAAGCCGGTTCGATTCTGACCGAGCCTTATGTAGATGCCGCTTCGGGCGGATTGATCATGAGCCTTGCCACACCCGTCATGCACGAGGGGCAACTGGCGGGTGTTCTGGGAGGCGATCTGAGTCTGCAGACGATGGTGGGTATCGTCAATTCGCTCGACCTGGGCGGTATCGGTCATGCGATTCTGGT
>NZ_WOEJ01000022.1:0-87763 GCF_019400845.1 Pseudomonas sp. MAG002Y
AATCGAGAAACCATCAGGCAGTACATGGCGGCGCATTACGCTGCCAATCGTGTAGAGATTCAGGCGCGCCGACGAGCCCGACTGGATGCCATGACGCCGGAGCAACTGGCCCATTGGCGGGTTCGTATTCGTACCTATCAGCGGCTCTATGCTCGGCGCTACCGCGATCAGATACGGCGTGATCCCGAGCGGCATCGCGCCTATCTGGATAGGATGCGTGAATATCGTCGGCGTAGTGTGCTTGAGGCATGATTCTCAATCACCGTCAGTTTTCCGTGATCAGTTGTCTTTGGGGTGAGACGCAGCTTTTCGTGCCTCCAGGGCGGACAGAAAGGCTTCGCGAGGAAGGGCTGGCCAGATAGCTGTATTGGCTCTCGTCCAATCCTCATAACCCTGGCAGTTTTCAGCTAAAACACAACCCGAAGCGATCATCTCGTTGATGTACTGGCAGCGGTGCAGGTCTTCGGTGCTGGCGTTATAAATCTCATTGATGGAGCCATCTGCCCCGACCTCCAAGGTCGGCTGTGTTTTAGCGTTACATACAGCGGTGACCATCGCAGTCCCAAGCATTTTGTGATAGGTCATGATGTTGGTGTTGGTGTTATCCGCAGCTAGAGCGGCGCTGGCAGTGAGGCTGAGCATTGCTGCGCAAATCAATTTCAACATTGTTTCCTCGGACAAATTGGTTATTGGCCACTGGCACTCTCGATACAGTTTCACCGCTTGCCAACACAGCTGGAGCGTGAGGGCTTGCTCGATGTTTGTCTGCCATCTTCTGCATTTTTTCTACTTATCTGGATACGGCAGTGGCTGATATCACCTCTCGAATTCAGGACTTTTTCAACGATTACGGCAGGACGTGTGCTCATGATGTTCTCCTTGGGCTTGTATCCAAGGTCTCATGGAATTTGAGTGATGCAAGTTCGTCTGCGCAGCATCCGAAGCGCTGGGTTCAGACAAGCTGCACGTCCTTTGCCGCAGAGGCAGGTATGATTGGGCCGCTTGTATCAGGAGTACCTAAACCCATGGAAATCACGTCCAGCGCCAGCCCTACACTGTCCTTGAACCTTGCCAATCACCCGGCTGAGTATCGAGCCGCGCTTGAGGCCCAAAAGGCCGAGATGTTTGCCTTCTGGCAGCAGAATCGCGAGCGCAGCTATGCCGAAGCAGGCAGAATCTTCAGCGAGAAGGAAAAGCGCAAGGCGGGCTTTCGGGCCTGGGCAGACGCCCAGATCGAGGCGCTTGAGCCGCAGCAGTATCGCAATATGGTTCGCACAGAGTTGAACCGGCTGGTGAGCGGAAAGCCACGGACTGATTGAAAGCGAGTCGCTAACTTTAGAGATTGAAAGACTGCAATAATCCATGGCGAGCTTTGCTCAACGGCTATGGAGGCGAATCATTTCACGTAGACGAGCCGAGCACGAGCGTGCCTTTGCGGCTTCCTGAAGATGCTGTTCACAACACTCCTTCTGGCCACTTTTTCGAGCGTGCTCGGCAAGGCGAATGTGCAGGGCTTCCTTTTCATCGTATACACGTGTTGCCGTCCACATGGCCTCTTCGGCAAGCCGCTCCTGACTTTTGGATAGTATCTCAGCGGAGTAGGAGTGACCCGTGTGGCAGCGAAAATGAAATAGCCCGTTCTGCTTGATCTCATAGAGTACGCCGTGGCATTCCGGACAGCTGAACGGGGAGGGAGCACCGATCGTTTCCAGCCCGGGAATACCAGAGGATCTCTGCTTGGATACCTGATCTTCTGTCGCCAGCCAAGCCACCTTCTGTTGTGACGGTTCGACCGCTTCATAGGTTAGGCTTACCAGCTTATCTGCTAACTGATTAACGGGAAGCCAATAGTCGATATAGGTAGGGTCAAGCCTGTTGTTGACCATAAAGGGACTAACTGCTTCAAGCGGGTCCTGAGCCAAAGTGATCCCGCCATGGCACTTGATGGCCTCCATGCCCAGCACGCCATCTTCCATATCGCCCGGTAAGGTTACGCCTATAACATTCTCGCGAAACTCAATGGCAGCAGAACGAAACAACGGGTCTATAGAAGGCCGCTCAAAGTTTTCCTTAGGGCCGTAGACGATTCGGGTTTTCTTGTTTTCAACACGCATATGCCTGTCAGGCGGAGCCAACAGGATCTCGCCCTGAGCGAGCGGGTCCATGTCTTTGGCATAACGAATGGGGAGTTCGCAATGTTGAGAGAGTACATCGAGTAGCGCCTGTTCGTTTGGACTCATGTGCACCACAACCAGGACGCCAGCCTTTAGGTCAGGGGGCAGCTTGGCCAGCAGCCAGTGCAGGGCGTTGAATCCCCCAGAGGAGGCGCCGATAACGATCAGTCGATCTACTGATTCCATCCGCCGCTCCTTTCATAGCATGTATAGGCTGTAGAAAGCAGTATACGTGTGATCAGGCTGTTCAGCGTAAAAGGTCTTGCACAACATATTTCCCATATACTACTGTAAGCATATACAGTATAAGGCTATGCGTATGCCAAAGAAAACAGCGTCTCCACCTGCTCCAAAACCCTATGAAGTCCTGGCAATGCGTCTTCAGCGCGTGATTAACAGTCCAGCTGCTCAGCGCGCAAAGACAGCCCTGCTTGAACGACTGGAAAGCGATCCGGATGACGCCTGGGATCGGGTCATGGAGGAATTGGGTGATACTGACAACGTGACCCTGGCCTTTCGCGATGATGGCAATGTCCAGATCTTCTGGACGGTTCCGCAGGAAGGCTGACCGTACCTTCTCTCACTCCCCGGTCGAAGCGACTCTCTCAACTACGCACCGTCCAAAGCTGATCCAGCCGGGTGGTATAGCTCTGGCTCATCAGCTCGCGCCGCATGGCCCAGCCGGGTTGAGCCGTAATACGCGCAGGGCGGAGCATGCCTTTGCCAAACTTGCGGTTGATGCTGTCCATGGTACTCATGAGCCGATCGGCCCCAGCTGACTGCTCGGGCTGGAACAGGTCCATGGAGTATTCGCCACGCTGCTTTAAGTCCATGAGCAGGATCTCGGATTTGGCGTAGCCATAGCCTTCGCGGTAGATGTGTTTGAGTCCGTGCAGGGCGTACTGAACCATTACACGGGTGTCATCGGTGGGGTAGGGCAGGTTCAGGATGACTCCATTGGAGTAGCGCTCCTCGGGCGGGCCGTGCATACCCGTCTGGATGCCTACACGCATGACCTGGCAGAGCGAATGCTGCGCCCTAAGCTTTTCTGCTGCCCGAGCCGTGTAGCTGGCCACCGACTCGGCCACGGCTGAAAAGGTGTACTGGCGCTGGCCAAACATCCTGGATGTGCAGATCATCTGCTTGGGTGGTGCCACTTCCTCCAGATCGATGCACGAGATGCCGCGCAGCTCGCGCACTGTCTTTTCCAACACGACGCTAAACATCTTGCGAATCGACCAGGCGTCGTACTGGGCGAGGTCCCATGCCTTCTCGATGCCCAGCAGCTTGAGCTTTTCCTCAAGTCGTCGCCCAACGCCCCAGACGTCACCGACATCGATGTGCTGCAGTGCCCGGTTGCGCCGGTCCGGGTCGCGTAGATCCAGTACACCACCGGTGGACTTGTACCAGCGTTTGGCTGCATGGTTGGCCAGCTTAGCCAGCGTCTTGGTGGTACTGATCCCAACACCTATAGGGATGCCGGTACATTTGTACACCCGCGCCTTGATTTCCCTGCCAAGCTTTTCAGGGCATTCCTGTATTCCTGATAGATCTAGGAATATTTCATCTATAGAATATATCTCACAGGCAGGGCTAATAGATTCTATACATGACATGACCCGAGCACTAAGGTCGGCATAAAGCGCATAATTGGAGCTAAACACTTGAACTCCAAGGCGTTTTAGCTCGTCCCTGATCTGGAAATAGGGCGCACCCATCTTGATCCCTAATTTCTTGGCCAAGGCGCAGCGGGCAATAACGCAGCCATCGTTGTTGCTTAAGACGACAATCGGAGTGTGTTTTAAATCAGGCCTGAATACTCTCTCACACGATGCGTAGAAGCTATTGCAATCTGCCAAACAATAGGTTTTATCAAACATGGCCGCGATGAGTTCGCAGACTGCACCGCACAACGCCCCACACCTCAAGGTCGTCACCTTCAAGGATCAACCGGGGCTGGTAGAGAGGATTGTCGGAGAGAAGCGCCAGCGTTTCGCCGACCTTGCCGAGGCGTTTAACAACCGGCTCGCCATTGATGGCGGCAATGATCACGTCACCCTGTACCGCATCGGCTGATCGATCAACCACCAGCAGGTCACCGTCGTGGATCCCACTCCCAATCATGCTGTCGCCGTGCGCACGCACCAGATAGGTATGCGGTGCCTGGATCTCAAGCAGATGGTCCAGCGATATGCGTTCCTCGATGTGGTCCTGGGCGGGACTGGGAAAGCCTGCCGGAACGCGATACCCATAAAGCGGGAGGGTCAGATCCGTGGCCGAAAGAGGGCCTAAAATGGTGATTGAATGGGTTTGCATGACGACATCCGAGCGACATGGTTGTGTGTATTTTTATACAGCATGGCCATGCATACAGTTCCCGTCAATGTTTCAACCTATGCAAAGGAGCGCAGCGAGCATGCCTCGTTAAGCGAGAAAGCGTGTATTTGGGCGGGGTACGCTGGAGTATCCAAACAAATGCCATCTAAATGGCATCATTTAAGCTTGCTGCAAAATCGTGACTGAGCTGCAAGTTAGCTGCCTTGCATGTTACAAAAGCTGTGAGACATTTGAAGTGTCAACAATAGATTAAGGACAACCTAATGAGTACAAACAGCTTCTGTCTCAAGCTTTTTTCACCATTGCTCCTTTGCAGCCTGATATCAATGCCTGCCATGGCTAGTGGGGGCACTATTGTCGCCACTATAGCCATGCAACGGCAGCAACGAGATCGAGAGGAGCGTCAAAGTGAGATTCCTCTACCACCCCAGCGCAATGATGCATTTGTTGAGGTGAGCGAGTTCTATAAGGAGGGCCCCGAGTTTCGTATCTGCCCTGAGCGCTTGGAAGAGAAGCGTATAGTGGCCTACAAGAAGGGTTGTGCGATCAAAACGCGTGTAAACGACGGCTTTTTTAGTGTGCGGGGCGTTCACTACGAGTATCAGCCGATCAGTTCTGGGCTATCGCCGCAGGACTATCTGGATACAGTTTATGGAAAGAGCACCGTTGAGTTTGTAGGCGTTAGCAACCGTGTCCTAAGGGATCGATCACAACTGGTACTGTTTTATCGGCTTACCGAGAAACAGGCGTCCAAATGATCGACGATATCATTCATGTCTAACCGGTGAATGTCAGGCTCCTCAAAATCGAAGACTTAGCATCGTTTTTCGCAAGAGCAGGCATTGGGGAACTGTGCTAAATATTTCTTTGAAGGCCGTTGTTTGCAGTTACGAACCCTCGGATAAATAGGCTGGAGCCGGTTTATGTTTAAGCATTTCATTGTCTGCCTCACTATTAGTTTCCCTCTCCTTGCACACGCAGAGCTGGCCGATACTGATCCTGATTCCGTATGCCAGTTTTTGGCTGCGTCTGATCTTAAAGGGAGAAAATGGACTGATTATGGTGATGGTACAGCTGGCTGCGCCAGTGACTATAAAGACATAGGAAACGGAGTTCCTCTAGCAAATAACCTCGCTTACTACGTTATGGGGCAAGGGAACGAGGCAGAGCGGGTTAAATTGGTCATGAATGCTAATCAACCTAACGCTGCTGCGCCAGCAATCAAGCAACTCTCCAACGCAGCCTCCAAGCTAAGCCCAAAGGCATTAGGCGTGCCTCTTCCCGATTCTGTGCGAAAAGCTATCGCCAAAGGCGAACCTGTTGTAGTTAATGTCGGAAGCGGCGAGGTAGAGGTGCTAAAGGATATATGGCCGTCGGGTAAGGGGTATGAGATTCAGGTAATGATGAGATAGGTGATGGTGACCTATCACCCTTCACCCTTGCATCAGATGACTGATTTCTTCCCTGATCTCTGGGCATACACAAATCATCCCTTGCTGTGGCCGTTTCGATGCAAGGTGAACAACCGCAGCTGGGTATCTCAACCCGAACAGGAGTGACCTGACGCTGATCTGGCCTGAGATAAAAGCACTCAGCACATTCCAGCGGTGGCAAGCCTTGAAGCCTGGCGGTCTTGCCTTCCAGACGGTTTCCCGATCCGGTGAGCCAAAGCTCATATCCAGTTCCTGATCAGCCATATCTGAACCCTCCTCTGGATTTCGCCACGGCCTGATACATGTGGTAGACGAACAAGCATAAGCCGACAAGCGCAGCCATAGCGTCAATACTGACCCATCCGAGGCTATCAATGAGGTAGTACTTGACCAGTCCAATTTTGACGATGAAGAAAATGCAGAGGTTGGCATACAGAAGTGCGCAGAACCGGTCGTGCCCCTTTGCGTTTATAACAACGCCTCCGGGCACCCCGTTAATCCGCAAACATTCGTCAAACACCTCTATTCCCTGATCGTGCAAGCCAATCTTCTCGATCAAAAGGCTTCTTTCGACTGAGGCCGAACTCCTGCCCTCAATACACCTTTGCGCGGCGTCCATGGCCAAGTCGGTCGATGCACGAGTGCCATAGTATTTGTAGCGTTTTGCCGAGCGCTGGGAGACAAAAAGGACCACTACCAGGATGGCTGAAAACAAAACAGTTAAAAGCTGAAACCCCATCGATGTTGCTCCCTCTGTAGCCATAACCAGCCAGCGCCAGCATGCTGTGTCTTGCTAGGATGTCCGAACCTGATTGGTATCGGACCACGAGTACTGCCAGCCCTTGCGCTGCATGAACCAGCCTACACCGACATCACTGCGGCCCTTGAGCCATGCCAGTGTTGTGTCTGCCTCGATGCACGTCCAGCCCTCCGGCCCTTGCTCCCAGATTGCGCTGGCCACAAAGTTCGAACCTTCGACTTTCAAAACCTTCCTATACAACACACTAATCCCGCTCGTCTTTCTAACTGTGGGTATTGTGCTTTTTCTCTTGCAGGGCGTCACTCTGTACCCGCAATCCATTGCGGCTCAGTAGCATCTGACAGCCATTGCCTGAGCGTACCGCACACTTCATCGGGCGTGTCTTCGCCACCCCATTCCTTGTCCAGATACGCATCCGTGACTTCCTCGACTTCATAGTCCCAGTCATCATCACCCACCAGCTCACGCATCAAGGCCATCGCCTGCGCCGCCGACTCAGCCGCAAAATAGTCATGCTCGCCAAGCCTGTAGCACTTGAGCGGCATGGATGGAGCGATTCGGCCTGCCGCTAGGCACAATGGGCATGGTGCTGTATCAGGGGAGCGCTCCACTGGGTCGCTGGTGGGTAGCCTTCCGATTCCTGCGCACAGGTCACATGAGCTGGTTTCGGATAGAGCGTCGATGGAAGTAGTGTTTGAGTTGAGCATGGCGGTTCACCGTGTCTGGAATTAAAAAGCGTTAGGGAAACCCTGCTGTCATCTGCTCGCCTGTTTCCAGATTGACCGACACGCAGTGCTTGCTGGTCTGGCCGTAGCGCAACAGCTCCCACACAATACTCATGCCTGCCGTGGTGACGGCGCGGTTAATCACGCAGTCCTGCGTGGCAATCGACTCAGCGGCTGAACAGGATTTACGCAAGTCGTCTTCCAGCGTAGCGATCTCGGGAAATACGTCTACTACGCACGGATAACGGCGGCGACTCTGCTCATGCAGCGCCCCGAAAACAGCCTGCCCGTGCCGGTGGCCATTGCCAAGGTCCAGCCACATGCACAGCCGTTTGCCGTACTGAATGCGTGATATATCACGGCGAGCCGAGGGCAGGTCTACCGCCGAGATGATGAGATCAGCCCCTTCAATGGCGGAATAGGTCTGTTTGCAGGGGAAACGGTAGGGAAGGCCGCTCCATGACAGGCCCAGCATCAGGTTGTAGCGGTTGGCAAGGCTTATGGCCTTGTTTTGCCCTAGATCACAGGGCCAGAAGCGCTGGCGCACCAGATTCGGCTCACGCACAACGCTGTCGTCAATGATCGTGACGTGTAGTCCTGCGGGATGACCCAGCGAGACCAGCGCGTGATGGAATGCAGCAAGGGTGTCCACCACCTCACTGCCATTACCACCCGCGCCAATGACCACAATGCACGGTGCTTTCGAGCGCCAGTGATCGGGTGTCTTGAACACGGTGGGTTCAGGGTACAGAGGAGTGGCGGCGCTCATACGGTAGCCTCCTGTGTGATGGCCTCACGCAGGGTGAGCACCTGCATGTTCTGACGGCGCAGTACCGGCACCAGCTTGGCAGCAGGAAAGGTCTTCTTGCATGAGAGGTCACGGTAGAACTGGATCAGCTTGGCAAAGCTATCAAGCCCCTTGATCGGACAGAGACCTCCCTGATGAGTGTTGGTGCTTTCCAGTACAAAGCGCTGCCACTGCGGTATGTTGGAAAGCTCAATCTCTCGCGGCAGATGGACGTTGCCGCTACAGAATGTGCCACCGGAATACACATTGCCCAGCGGTGGGTAGAACAGCTCGGTATCCGGCGTAGGGCGGTTGCTGCCCTTGAACGCAAAGCAGCGCAGTTCGACTCCCGCCTGTGTCACATAGATCAGGCCGGGGAGGGGCGCGCGAATCATCTCGTTGGGAAAGGGAATGTCCAGTACCTGCCGTGGGGTATACCAGACGATCAGGTTGCGCCCACGCATGAGGATGCTCGGATCAATGAACTCGGCCTCGCCGGATTCCTCCTGCAACAGATTCAGCAATGCCTCCTTGTCCGATGCGCTGAATGCCCGACCTGCGCCCAGTGTGAACTGTTTGCCGCCTTCCAGCGCCAGCACTTCATGGATGGTGAGGTCGAGCCTGCCGGTTTCCTTGTGGTGATGAACCAGTAGCGCCTTTGAACTGATCTGCTCATGAAACATGCTTGAATTCCTCCAGTACGGTATCGAGTTTGTCCAGCAGGTAGAGGCATTGCTGGGTTCGTCGCAGGACGGGCAATACCTGCATTTCCAGACTCTCATGAGAAAGCGGGAATGCAACAAACAGCCCACAGGCGTTCTGGGCATAGCCGTCGAAGTGATCGCGGGCATCGTCTTCCAGCAGGGAGAACCGGACACCGGCAACCGAGGCGTAAAGGGTCTCGAAAAAGCCCACGCTGTCCTCGGCGGAGGTCTCAAAGTCGCGCTCGTTAAAATCAAAGCCCGACTCTGCCGCTGCGATGCACACTTCAAGCGCTTCCCTGAGTGTGGCCAGCACTGCTGCATAGGCGGGGGCGGTGGCTAGGGAGTCGTCTATCTGCCGGATCAGCGTTTGCATCTCGGCCTTGTGGTCACAGCCTGTACGGTGGTCCAGACGGAAATTGCAGTGCTGATCAAAGTCATGCAGCTCAAGCAGAATCGCGGCGGCGCGCGCATAGGCGTCTTCGTCAGGCTCGCCGTCCAGACCCAGTGCCCAGTCTTCAAACGGCAGGTCTTCGCTGGGCGTGTCCTTGAGATAGTCCAGCAGCTCGGCCTCTTCCCACACGGCAAGGCTCTCTTTCATTGCCATGTAGGCTTCGCTGTGCAGATGCGAGTACACGCCGTCAGGTCCGATAAAGCTCATGGGGGTATGAAACGGCACCAGAAACCAGCTCATGGCATCGAGCGTCTTGAAGATCAGGACATTGAGTTCACGACAGTCTTCTCGGTCCAGCGGAATGGACAGGTCGATCTCGTTGAACTCGCTGGCGTACAGGACGAACTTTTCGTTCTCGATGGTGGCCTCGAAGTGCCACCTGAGCTTTTCCCCCTCAGTCATCAGTACATCCTGCAAAGCCGTCTGACACAGCGCCAGCAGTTGAGGCATACACGCTGGCCCGTCTGCAAGCTCAGGCTCTACATCCTCAAGCTCCACCAGTTCCTGCCGGATGCAGGCGGCGGTCAGGCGAGCAACGAAAGGCTCATCAATGACGGGCTGGCTCAGTTGCCTGACGCGCTTTTTGATTCCTGGAATCAATCCCTTCTTCTGAATCAGCATCCGCTGCTCAATGGCCGTGACCGCACGCTGCGTGAGCAGGTGCAGGCCGTAGGTGTTGGGATAGCTTGTTAGCACTTCCAGCGCGGTGGCGTCGATCAGCCCGCTGTCAAAGGCATCACGGCAGAGCAGGGCATGGCCTTGGCTATCCACCCGATAGGATTCATGGGTTTCAAACGCCGTGCTGACCGCCTCGCGCATGGCCAGCGAGACCGCTGGCAGCATGAGCGGCGTTAGCGTGGCAGCGGGGAACGGATAGTGCCCGGTACTGATGGAGTATTCAGGAGTGCCCATAGCGTTTTCATCTGCGCGTGAGTGAGTGAAGGTCCATTGGTTCGTGACGCCATATGGGCAGCGAGATCGCCGCTGCCCCATGCGTCCAAGATTTCCAGTGGATCAACCTTTGGCTCCAAAGCTGGCTTGCCGGAATTCGTAAACATGGCGGTCTCCCTCGATGATGGGTTCGACGATCTTGGCCCCTAGCAGGCGCGGGTAGCTTCGTGCGTAATGGCGCAGGACTTCCTCGGGCGAAAGCTCAGGGTTCGGGTCCGGCAGGTCTTGGCCGCTGGAACGGAAAATGCGGGTGAGCGTGAGAATGGATGCAGGCATAGTCGTAACCCTCAGAAATGGTCGCCAATGGAGAAGGGAATGTCTTCCGCCTCGACGGGTGACGTGGCAGGTTCGCGTTCATCCTCACTGGCGTCCTCGGCTGGCGCGGGTGCGGTCGCGGCTGGGGTGGCTGCTGGTGCAGGAGCCGTTACTGCCTTGCTGCTGGCCTGCTCCCTGATCTGACGCAGCGCTTCAAGCGTGGCCGTGCCTTCGGCTACCACGGCGCTCAGGCTCGCCAATTTGGCTGACAAGGCCGCTTCCAGTTCTTCCGGTGTGCCAGTGGCTACCAGCGGGCGGGTCATCAGGGCATGGACCTGTTTGATCTCGTCGCTGGCGTTGTCCTCGACAGGGCCGAGGTTGGCAGACAGGACCAGCCGAACGCGGCCCTCGCCTGCACCGGAGGCTTCGATGTTGATGCGGCCTTGGGCAGTGACAGCGGTGGCAATGGAGGTGAAAAAAGTCATGTGAGGCTCCTTGGTAGAGGGAATCAGGCGGCTACGGAGGGGCTGGTATCAGCCGCTTTTGCCGGTGCGGGCGAGAGAAAGACGGGGAGGTAGCCCTGCCAAGTGAAACCTTCAAGCGGAACGAGCATGGCCTCGACCAGTTCCTTGACCTTGCTTGAGGTGAGCTTCTTGAATGCCCCCTTGCCGTGTGTGTTTTCGTAAGCCGCGATAAACCCTGAGCGCTCGCAATCCGCTACCAGTTCGTCCTTGGTCAGAATGTCCAAGTATTCGCGGGTAACGCTGAACGTCTGGCGCGGATCAAGGCTGTGGCGTTTGATCAGCTCGCCTGCCAACAGGCCGGATTCATGGTTATCGAACTCGTCATTGGTAACGGTGCGGCAGAAGGCGAGACCTGAAAGCTGGACCAGTACGGCCAGCAATTTGGCTTCTTCGTGCTGGGCAAGATCAGCAATCCATTTCACGCGCTCACGAACCATTGAGGGGCGCGGGGGAAGACCTTCTGACGTGAGCATCTTGTCTGCAAGTCCTGCTTCGATGTCGCGGCTCAGGTCATTTACCACGCTTGAGATAGCCTGTGCGTAGCCGTAGGCCGGAGCACTGGTAAAGTGCCCATGTGCGAGTTTGACATGGGCCTTGTGTGCCACGCGGCGCAGGGCTGTGCGAAGCGTCTTGGGCTTGCTGGATGAGGGCTTGGCCTTGGGCGCGGTAGTGATTGACGTTGCGCCAGCCGTGCCCGTAGTTGTCGTGGGTACGGGTAGGGGCTGAGTTGCCGCTTTTACGGCGGCTTGGTAGTCACTGACTTTTTCTTCATGACATG
Organism: Pseudomonas sp. MAG002Y; assembly: GCF_019400845.1. Taxonomy (NCBI): domain Bacteria; kingdom Pseudomonadati; phylum Pseudomonadota; class Gammaproteobacteria; order Pseudomonadales; family Pseudomonadaceae; genus Pseudomonas; species Pseudomonas sp. MAG002Y. The sequence goes on from NZ_WOEJ01000022.1 coordinate 11,880, forward strand.
CGCTGTTGAAGCAATAACGGCCTACCAGTGAGCCTTCCTTGCCGTTGCGGGTATCAAGGATGACGCCGTAGCTGGCGCAGGACAGGCAGGCTGTTGCCTGTTCCTGTCCCACACCTTTACTGCCGTCTGTGGCAATGATCTGGTAGCTGTTGGCCGGAACCTGATCGGCGCGGTGAACCGTGCCGTATTCGGCCTTGGCGTCCTCGATAGCGGCATCCAGATGAGCCTTTACCTTGTCACCCCAGCAGGTGAGGTTCTGGCACTGGCCTGAACCTACGCTTGTATCAAAAAGGTCTGCATAAGAAGATGAGTTGTGCGAGCAGCCCACGCACTTGGCGGTATCGAACACTGCCTGATCCAAGCGGCGGGTGAGCTTTATCAGGCGGTCCCGCGCCTCGGTTACACCGACATTGCCTTCTATGATCTTGGCCAGCACCATGTCCTGATCGTGGTGTTCCAGGGGGCACAGCAGTTCGGCATGGCCGAGCTTGATCTGGCCGTCCAACAATGCCTTTTCCACCGCACCGCTGGCATGGGTCAGGAGGATACGGGCGCTGAGTTTGGAACGGCTCCATCCGAGCAGCCGCATCACCTCGTCGTGGTCGTTCTCGCACTGCACCAAGAGCGCCGCCGCCGCGTTGGCTTCCTCAATCGGCGTCATGTCGCTGCGCTGTACGTTCTCGGTCACAGCCGCCACGCGAGCCTCGTCGTCGCTGAGTACACGAACGAGACAGGGGATCGACGCCACACCCAACTCACTGGACGCCAGCCAGCGTGTTTCGCCTGCCACCACTTCGTAGTCGTGATCGGGATCATCAGTAACGGGGCGGACAAGGATCGGCTGCAAGACGCCCTGAGCCTTGATGCTTTGCTTGAACGCCTCGTAGCGCTCGGCATTACGCCCCTTGCGCGGCTGGTTGGAGTTGCGGCGGATACGGGCAACCGCGAGGTGCTTGATTTCGACCGATTCAGACATGGCTGACCTCTGTTCAGACGGTGGGTTTGTTCCTGCTTCTTAAGTCCAGCGTCTCATCGAAATCGGGTTATGCAAGTGCCGAAAAGGCACTTTAAGGCACTAATTTTTAAAGTTTTTTGGGCTTCCAAAGAGGATTTTTACGGGTGCAGGCTGTACAGCCAAAAATACCCTTTAAGGGCGCTTTTAATCGGGGCGGCAAAAGGTTTGTGCATTCTGTACAGCGCCGCTTTGGGTAAGGCGGCTAGCAGGTTATTTCAAGAAATCAATATTTTTTTTATACCCCAAACCTCGTGGTTGGTACCCGCGCGGGTATCAACCACGAGGTTTAGAGGGCCTGTACCCGTTTTACACTGGCAGTCCTTTTCATGGGGACGTGAGGGCAGGCTAATGCCATTCCTACTGGTTGCACTGCTGGCGTGGGGTCTCTGGCTCTGGAGCGGCGATGCAGAGCAGGCTGCACAGGTGAACTACTCGGCCCAGCGCAATGAAGCGCAGGACAGCATTCTGGTCGGCCTCACTGCCCTAAACGATCCAGCCGTCAACGCGTTCGTGAACGAATGGCGCCGCGCCTATCCCTCGCCAACCCCTGAGCAGTTATCGCGGCTGCGTATCGCCGAGCAGAACATCCGCAACAACCCCAGCGTGGCCCTGACGTACACCGTGAACTGGAAAAACACCCATGCGCTGTGCGGGCAATTGACCACGCCGCTTGGCGATATCGAGTGCACACCTGGACTCTAGCAGAGTATTTAGTCATGACCGCATCACGAGAACTGATCTGGACCGTGCTGGTTAATGGTGTACGGGTTGGCCGGATCGAGGACAGCCGCTATCAGTGGCTGATCCAGCAGAGCCGCCGTGACCGGCGCCTGTATCTGGCGCAAGCCGTGGAAGTACTCAAGTACGCACTGCGCATGTTCACCCTGTTTTTCCGGGCTGTGCCTCTCTTTGCCTTCTGGGCGCTGCTGAGCCTTGGCCTGCTGGCGCCAGACGACTTCCAGTTATTGATCTCCCGTGGCCTGCCGGCTCTGCTGTCATCCCCGCTGACATCTGTCGTCATGGTGGCCGTTGGGCTTTCATGCGGCATCGCCACGCTGTTGCGCGGTGGTGTGCGCAATGTCTTCAACGACCGCCGCGATGAACTCCTGCGCCGGTATCTGAAAGTGGCCATCCCGGGCGAGCTGGTGCTCGTCTGCTGGGATGCACGCTCTGCACTACACCCTGTGTCACCCACCCCATAAAACGAGAGAAGGAGGATGTTATGGCTATTGGTATTCCTGAAGCACTGACCCTGACCGGTATCTGCACGGTCATGCTGCCCATGCTCACCGCATGGATCGTTGGCGGCGAGTGATCTTGTCATCAACTGAGTATGCCCTGCCAGTAGCCGTACCGCTGAACAGGGCATCCCAACCCAGCGAGGTATCAACCTTGACGGAGATTCCAAGATGAACAAAGAACAAGATGAAAAAGTGAGAGTGGCGTTCGCTGTAGCCTTATCCCTCTGCGGCTGCTACGGCTTGAGTTTACCCAACGATGAGTTTCTCTCCAGCAAGATCATCCTGACGGGTATGGCTTTTACCTTTGCCTACATGTTGTTTTTCGAGAAAGGAATCTACAACCCGCGCCTGGTTAAAAAATGCAAACAGTGGCTGGCTAAAAAGCCAAAGTAGACCGCTTGCATCCCGAATAACCCGTGAGAGGGTGGATATACACCCACTGCTCAGGAGATCCAGCGATGAGCATTCAATGCAACGCAGAGCTTTTTCCGGAAACGCTGGAGGCACTCGTGGATCCGGTCGTGTTTGAAGGCGAGCACCGCTGCAAGTTCGGCCATGCCACGGTAGTCGTGAAGCTGTTGCCATCCTGGAGCTCCGACACGGGTTTATGGACGGTGGGGTGGTTCTGTCTGGTTGATCGATCCGTGGACGAGTGGATGCCGGGCCAGCGAACACATGCCGGCTGGCCATGGTACCGACCTGCCCAGCAACCCTGCTCCCGCAGCTATGACATCGCGTGTGCGGTAGCGGCAAGGGCCGCAAAGATCGTACTCGAGCAAATGCTTGAGTTCACAGCTAGTGAAGACGTGAACACTTCGGTCAGGCAGCTGCAGGACCGGATCGAGAAGCAGGCGATGCAATGGCTACAACCTGAAGCGTACGGAGAGAACAGAACATGAGCCTCTTTGACAGGATCACCGAGACCGAAGACAAGCCGGACTATTATGATCGCAACCGCAGATGGCTGTATCCGCTGGCAGGGTCAATTACGTTAGTGGCCGCATCTTTGACTCTTTCCATGTGGCAGATGACACCAGGTGGCGAGCTGAACCTGTTTATCCCGGAATGGCTGATTGCGCTTTTTGCCTTGCTGGGCATCGTCATGGCGGGCTTTGGTTTGGCGGTCACCGACACGCTTTCCGCCGCCATCATGCGCTGCGTACTGACAGTAGCCGCCTTTGGCCTGGTGGCCTACGTGCTCTCAACCGTGGATACGCCTGACCTGGTTCGCTATCTGATCGGCCTGTTCATCGCGACCTGCTTCTACTGCATGACGCTGAAGACACGTAGATAGGAGCAGCCATGTCCACTTTTCGATACATCTGCATAGGCCTTGGGACTTTGGTGGGCGGTGTAGCCGCTCTATGGGGCGTCCTCTATGGGCTGTGGGCTGTTCTTTATGGAGTGGGCTACCTGATCACAACCGTCGCCACCTATTTCAAGCTTGATCCAGCGCAACTGGCTCTCAGTTGGTTTGAGGGGATATTGGAGCCCGGCTATGTCGTTGTTGCGGTCAGCTGCATCATGGCCGTAGCGCTGTTGGGTGCACTTCTATCGCTTTTCCTTCTATGCATGGCCGCACTGGGCAAGACAGTTACTGAGCGGTTCGATCAGGCTAGAAATCAACAAATCCAGAGATAATCCCAGCCACTCCAAACGAGGAGTAACCATGAACACTAAAGCATCTGTGGGTGAGATATCAGCCGAGCCGGCTGAACAAACGAAACTGGTTCCGCTGCGCTTTCCTACCATGCTGCGCAAGATGTGGTCCGGTGGGGATGTGCAGGACTGGTTGGACCGCCATGGTCCTGTTTATGTACTGCACGTGAGCAAGGAAGCTGAGCAGGCCAAAGCCGAGCCAGCCGAACAAAGACTCGCTGAGCTGGAGGCAGAGCGTGAGCAGCTCATGCAAGCCCTTAAGCATAAAGACGCAGAACTTGCCGAGAAGGAGGCTGCACTGAAAGAGCATTATCGCGCAAGGCAAGGATTAAGGGCCGAGGCAGCAAACTATCGATGGCTTCGCAGCAATGCCACGCTGCACCGCAGCGCCATCCCGGGCTTTGTCGATATTCGTGTTTCCGCCTCTGTGAACGCGCCAGCAGGACTCGATGATCTACTAGATCAGATCCGTAATCAGCATCAATCGCCAGCCTGAACGAAGGCTTGAATAGACAGAGAGATTGCAGCTTTGAACGAAAGCATTGAGTACAAAACAGAGCAGGCTGATACCAGCAAGACAGGGTCAGGCCCCTTTCTGGTATCGCTCATTCTGACGCCCGTTGCGTTTTTCGTATGGGAATTGGCCTACTACGAAACCATCTTTGCCGTGCTGGCTGAGCAGTCTCAGGTCTGTGACAGTGGCGCCTCAGGCGCTGTGGACTGCATTGAGTTTGTGTTCACCTGGTTAATGTCGATGGGCCTGCTTGTGGCGCTTAACCTCGCCGCAGCGGTACTGCTGCTGGGCACTATTGCCCTGGCTATCAAAGATCAGAATCAGAAATAGGGAAATACAGTGTATCTACTTGCATGCTCGATCATGATGGGCGCGTCCGTCACCTACCAGTTTAACCTGATATTCACAAACAGGTTGTGGCAAAAGGCCGAGTACATGGCGCTCCTGTTTTTGGCTACTTGTTTGATGGCTGCGCCAGTACTGATGACGGTCTATCAGGGGGTTATGGTAGCGCGCGGTAACGAGATCACCATGGGTTCCGGAAAGCTGGTCATCTGGCTGGCGCTGGCAGGCTCGATACTGGTTGCCGGGATTGGCGCGTACAAGCTACGAGGCTTGAGCCAGCGCAGCTCCTTCTCCGCTGTTGGCTTTGCTGTAATGCCCATCCTGATCGGCCTTGTCAGCGCCATTGCTGTCGTCAAACAGCTCACATTCATGGCCGAAAACAGCGGCATGGTGAACTACGGCGCCATCAAACAGATAGCCGAGATCACGGACATGCCAGACTGCAAGAGTGACATCGTGCTGGCGCACTACGAGTATGGCCAGCCGGTGGTGTATCGCTGCCCCAAGGCCTACGTGCTTAACGCATTGACCTCCAATCCCTTCGTGCCATGGCCGGACTATATCGAAGGGACCAGCGTGCAGCTGGGCCAGGCAATGGATCAGTTTAACGAGCAGGCAAAGAACGAACAGTGAATTTGTAGTTGCCTGGAACGGCTTGAATCCCGACGATTCTGAATCAGAGGACAACCGCAATGAAGCGCGACGACTCGGTGTCACAGGAAACCGTAATAAAACTGACAGCTGTCGACAAAATTGTTCGGTTAATACTTTCATGCTGCGTAGCAGCAACAACACTAGTGTACTTCTTCCTTCCTCCATCTTTCCTTGAGCGAGCAGAAGAAAATGGTCTTTTTTATAGCACTGAGACCGGAGTAACCACTGAAGCGGAAACCCTGGCCCTCCTCCTATTCTTCTGGATATTCGTATGCATGCTATGGAAGAAAGATCGCACATAGCAGCCCTTGCATCAGGCATTTTCCATGAGACGCTGACAATGTCCGACCTGCTTTGAGTAGTCGACTTTTCCGACACAACTGCAATGGAGTACAGACATGAGCTTTCAAAGAACAAAGAGGATAGCCAGGTATTTCTGGATTGTTCGCAAACGCCTGCTGCTGGGTTCTCTCTTCACTGTGCCTCTCCCTCTGATGACGTATCTTTGGTTTAACGTGCTGTCAACTCTTGAGAACGTTGATCCTCATCTCGCACCCTGGTTCAAGCCCGGCTATCTTGCTCTTCCTGCCATGCTTAGCATTTTTTGGTTTCTCGTCGGTGCATGTATGTTGCTATTCACATTAGTCCTTGGCGACATTGACGATGTATTGGAAACCCCGCAAAAGGGTACCGAGTGATGGAGGGATCTGCGAAGGCACAGCCTTTTGGAAAAAGGGTAGCGGCGATATGTATATACGCGACTATCTACTACGCTGTGCTGGCCCTGGTTATTGGCTTTGGGAGTGAGGTTTTTGCCAGAGCCGTCTGCGCTTTGTGGGTACTGGCCGTGGTAGGCCCCGGCCTCACCCTGAGCCGATTATTCACTATATGGCAGGCCTTTATAGTGAGTATTGGAGTGGTCTTAGTGCCAGCATTGATACTCCTGTATTTCGCTTACGGGATACGCGAATACACGCCGGGCTTTGAGTCCAGCCTTGGCCTGACCGTAGCGGCAGCAGCGTTTCTGCTGATCCTGTCCGAAGCTCTGAGGTGGCTGGTAGGCACAGCGACAGGAGTCACTTTAAGCACTTTTTCAACGGATTACCACGAAGGAAACCAGCCATGATCCTGGCAGCCCGAAACGGAAACCTCATAGCAACCTCATTAATCCGCGAGACCGATGAGTACTGGGTTCTCCAGATCCATGACAACAAGCGAATCCTTGAGGTCAGCAAAACTGACAACCACTGCCGCGCCTTCAATGATATGGCTGATGCGCTTGAGTGGGCTGGCGATTCTGAGCTTGCAGCTGAATTTCGATAATGCTGCGTGTTTGGAAAGGTGACTGCCTCGCCGGATGACAGGGCCTTGCATAACGCATTTCCCATGAGAGGCTGGTTTTGAATGACTACCAGAGGAAACCATCATGAGCAATGCTGACCAAGTGGCTTATATGCCAGAAGCGGACGACCGCGACGTTAAAGGGGCCATCAGTTCTGCAGCATTCAGTGCTACCTATCAATTAAGTGCTCAGTTCCCTGAGATTGATCAGAACTTCGAGTATCACCTCTGCGTTGTAATCACGGAGATGCTGAGAGGGCGCTCCCTCGTTCAGGGGTGCATGTGGGGCGCTGAGTTAAAGCGTCTGGTTGCAGAGTAAAGGGAAAACGACAATGACGTTTGCAGGCAGCACAAATATGATCATTGGCAGCTTCGTTCTGGGACTACCGTTTCTGTGGTTTGAGCACCCGCTAGAGATGCTCGGCCAAGTTGGTTTCTACTCCTTGGCTACAGCGATGCTTCTCATTGGTTTCACTGGTTTCACGCTCTGGGCAATTGAGCGCAAATAGTTAAAGGAAAACGCAATGGGCCTCTACAAACATGTGCATTAGTGATTGTCGGCACTGCGATTGGTGTTTGGCTTGAACTACCCACCATTTTGAATAGGAAAAAAGATGCCTGCTCTCCCTCGCTTCCTGCCAGACAACATCACCGTCCCAGGCTACGATGCCTATCAGGTCAGGATCGTGCGAGGTGACTACGAATATTCTGCCACATTCGCCTGGTCGCGATTCGTCAGCAAAGAAAAGGCGCTGCGTGCGGCAGTAAACTGGCGAGACCAGATGCTTGCGAAACTGCCCAATGCTGGGAATGGACGTGGCAGCTTCCGCACTTTCCCAATGGCGCACAAACGTAGCGTCGGGCGCGTCGGAATCACCCGCTATCTGAAAAAGGATCGCCGCCGCCTCGGCTGTCCAGTTTATGTGGTGTACGGGGTTAATTGGACGGATGACCAAGGCAGAAAACGTGTAAAGCAGTTCCAAGTAGGCCGCGTGGGCACTTTCGAGTGGCATCAGGAGTTGCATGCCTCGCTTACCGCTGAGGCCTTTCGAACCGAATGGGAGTTTTGCCGCAGTACCGGGCAGGTCTTTGAGCCTGATCCTTACCAGCGCTGGACAGAGGTGGAGCTGTATCCATTCTTGCCAGCGACTGATCAAGGAAAGTAAGCATGATTTCCTGGGAGCCTGTTTCTGAGCGAGACGAAGACTTCCTGAATTTCTGCTGCTGGGAGCAAACACGTGGCGAGTTTGCCTGGGGGAACGGTCGAGAGATGCTGTCTCAGGCCAACGACTGGAAGAGTTAGAGGAAACAGCGATGCATAACCGAAAAGAAGTTACCGATCTTTTGATCATGTTAGCAGGTGCAAGCATCGGTACTGCCGTATTGCTTGCGATGTTCAGGTTGCTGGATGTCAATCCGGTCCAGTCACCAGCATGGTTTTGGCTAGGCCTCTTATGCCTGAATAGTCTGGCCGGTGGCTTTACAGCTTTAATGCTAATAAGGACTTTTAAACTCAAGCGCGTGCTTTAACTGTTCGAGGAAAACAACCTATGACCAACGATACAAAGGCTTCGGCATGGCCTTGGTCGATCGTTCAGATTATTTCAGGCGGCCAAACAGGAGCAGATCGAGCGGGTCTCGATTGGGCTATAGATCATGGAATCGATCATGGTGGCTGGTGCCCTCAAGGTAGGCTTGCCACTGATGGACGTATTGATGGTCGGTATAACCTGATGGAAACCCAATCATCGGGTTATCGGCAGCGGACACGACGCAATATCGAATCGAGCGATGCTACCTTAATCTTCACTTTAGGGCCACTTGTGGGTGGTTCGCTCTTAACCTATACGCTTGCTAAAAAGCTGGCCAAGCCATTCGTGGTTTATCAGCTAGCTACAAACGATGATTCTCAGCTTAGGAATGTCCAGGACTGGCTTAAGGAAAAAGGCCCGAGAGTTATCAATATTGCCGGCCCGAGTGAATCCAGAAATCCAGAAATATATCAGGCGGTATATGACTCTCTGGATTGTGTACTATTGGATAAAATCAGGAAATCTGCGGCTATTTCTTCCTAATGCTGGTTTTTAACAATTAGGAAGATAAGCAGCCAACGTCTACGACTCACTTCTCTTGTACTCGTTAAGTACTGAGCTGATCAGCACCACCAGCTCGGCCGCTGTAACTTCAGTGCGCTTGCCCTGAGTCGATCCCCGCAGTGCATCTATACGTGACCTGGTTGTAGGCAGCCCGTGAGCGGTCATGGCCTCGGCTATCTCCCTGGCGTCCCAGCCATCGTGCCTGAGTAGAAGTAACAAGGACTTTACAACGTCGCGTAGGTCGCATTCAGGCTCGTCGTGATCAGGCCATGGGAGCCCTTTTAGGGTTTGTGGCTGAGCGCTTGCCAACATCTCCCCGTCCTTTTTGAGCGTTGCGATGCCTCCGTGCTGGGCGGCATTGCGGTCACGCCCAGCTCGGTTCCATGCAGCCTGAGCCATGGGCGGCCAATCAGTCTCACATTGCAATTCGTCGTTCAAATAGATGCTATACCGCGCCATGTTCATCCACTCTGGAAGTTTGCCGCGCTCGATAGCCAAGGGCTTCTCTGGTCTCTTTGATGCAGGCTTCAACCAGATCGCGGCGGTTGTGGTTGAGCCAATGCATTGCTTTGCGTTGAGCGCTCTCGAAGCTGTGAAAAAAAGGCCTCACAGCCCATTTACTCAGGTCTCTGTGGGTGCGGAGCTTTTCCGCTGATTTGCGCTCAATCCAGACCTCTCCGTCGTACTCAACCTGAAAGCCTGTGCAGCCGACAGGTATTGACTGGCCCGGTAGCAGCGGTTCGGTTGCAAAGCCCTGCAGGGTCCAGGGTATCAACCAGACAGCCCAGCGCTGCGATGCCTTGTCGTACTGGATTTCCAGAAAGGAAAAGAGACGGTCCTGCACTTCGGGGTGATATTGAGTGATAGCCATGCTTGCCTCCTGTGAAGATAGCTGCCTGTTCGGCAGTGAATGAGGCATCAGGCCGTGTAAAACACTAGGTCTCTGTAGGTGTGGCGCTTCAAGTGATCCAGATCCATACGCTCAGCACGTTTGAGATTGGCCTGGCTGCGCGTAACTTTGTAGATATGGCGATTAACCGGGGCGCCGTCATGGGCTATAGCGCCAGCAATCTCGATTTCTCGGACGCCTTCGTCCAGATCAGCTGTAAACAGGATGTCGTTCTGGCTGTTGATGATCAGTGCTTTCATGGTTTTCTCCTCGGTTATAGGCTGCCTATGCGGCAGTAAAAGAGGTGATCTACAGGCCTATAGCATCTCACAGGTCTTGGATTAAGCAATAGGGAGTAAAGCTGGCTCTGGACGATCGTGAAGATGACCTAGGGGCATTGGAATCTCGGTTATTTTGACTGTGATTCTATTATTCGCTGCTTTAAACCGCTGCTCGGCTAGGTTGGGCTTGGTTTGCTTGTTCTTTCTGGGCTTGGTGGGGAACGCTTTCGCTATAGAGGGAACGACTAGCTCAAAGGTGTCACTACGAGATAATGGCTGGTCATTGAGATATCGATCTGCAGCATAAAGAACGTTTTGAATCCTCTGGTTACCCATGGAGTTGCTCTTGAACTTGCATTGAAGATAACGGGTATTACCTTCCCTGAAAGCAACCAGATCCACACCCCCATCATAAAAGCCTAGGCTTAGGCCTCGATAATCCACTTCCCAACCTTCCTTTTCTAGCTCTAGCCCCACCCAACGTTCGTAAACGATACCCCAATCGGTGACCGTCATTGAACCAGGGGCGATAGAGTCAATCAACGCTCCGTCAGCAGCAAAGACCTGTACACCAATGTCCTGACCTACCTCTATTCTTCCTGACAGTAGCCTTTTTCCCAGCCCGCGCATCTGTTTTCCTTTAGAGCCAATTAACTTGTAGCTGCAAAGACTTTAGCGGACCCAATGCCTTTTAAGCACAATAACGTTTGAGCCGTTATCTGGGTCCAGTAACTTTTGCATACGGTACGCGGCGCACAGCAATACGAGCGCTCGAATAGTCTCGTTTGTATCGATCTCGTTCAGTGGCACTTCCCACTCAAGTCGGCCCTTGCCTGGTATGCCAGCAGCTGGGCAACTGACCCTGGCAACACGGCCGGCACTCTCTGAACACATGCCAAAGGTGAGGTGGATTTCCATGGCTATCTGAAGCTGGCGTGAGTCACCATCATCAAGATGCGGCTGCCATGGCGCAGGCTTTTCCGTTTTGCCTTCCACCAACGGGACTGACCCTTCCTCCACCCAGTCCACGATCCTGTAGCCGCAGCCAAGTGCCGCCAGCTTGAGTTGCCGTTCAAGAGGCAACAGGTAGCTCTCAAGGTCATTGCTCATAGGTAGAGGTCTCGTTGTGGCAAACACGCAGGCGCGATTGCGAAACTTTATCCGTGCAAGGCGAGGTGACACGCTCTTGTCGTCAAAGACCTTGTTTACGTTAACCTCGCCATGCTGACCACCCATCAAGCAGGAAAAGTTACAGACGGTAGGCTCTAGGCCGCGGCTTAGGGCGCCTATAAACAGAAGGCAGCGATAGGAAGAGGGCAGAGGTGATAGAGCAATCACTTTAAATAAAAATGCCCTGCAAAGCAGGGCTAAACCTTCAGAAGTGTCTTTCAGACGATAGGATGCTAATGATTATATGTTACAGTTCCATGTATATGATATTGCCGTACGATTACTGCCAAAGCTTGAGGCGTCGCGCCTTGTTCAGCTCACCGAATGAGTACGGCGTTGTAAGGGATGTACCGATGTACGAGACAGATTCAGACACCGATGACGTGGTCATTCGTCGTATCGAGTGTGAGGAATGTGGTGAGGTAAGGGCCTGTGTGTATACCCTGCATCCTGAATGCGACACGCTTAGATGGATTTGCCCCAGATGCATTGCTGAACTCCGCCCTGGTTGCCAGTAAGCCAGTTTGCAAAGGAAGCAGTCATGCCAGCTCGTTCTGTGAAAGTACAAGACAAGGCTCGTCCAGTAAAAGCCAAGGCGCGTCGCCTGGCCTGTTACCACTGTGAACAGGTACGCTCCTGTACTCTTCAATATGATTCCAAAACCTATATCTCTGTCTGGCTCTGCATAAGCTGCCTTAACAAGCGGTAGCACGGGTTTAGATATGCATCTAGTAAGCCGCCTGACCACGGAGCGGCCATACATCCAGATCTTCATAAGTATCAGTAACTGCTCCTCTCAATCGAGTAGCAGAAGAGTGAGTAAGGTAACTGTTGATGCTTAGAGACCTTATTCTGAACGCTGTTAAGCACTTATGCGGGTTGAAGCTCTGTTTTGCAAAATGGGCAGAGCCAGGCAAGGGAATCACTTTCAGGATGAAGCGTGTAATGACATGGCCTCATCTCGCCGCATTCCTCGCATTCGACACGACGAACAAGGGCATCCTCTTCATCGGGCAGCACAGACACGAAGACCTCCACCTAATGTGTTTTGTTAAAGGACGATTATAAGGAGGCTACCTATAGCAGCCTCCTGTCGTCTTAAAAGCTCGAAACACCATTAACGCTTGGTGCGATCGGTAAGGTCGGTGTCTGAGTCATGAGTACCGCTCAGGTGCGAGCGAGTGCCATCCTTCTCGATATCCACATCAGTACGGCGTACGGTATCGCGTACCGTTTCGGTGTGCTGTGTGGTTTCCTTGCCCACTACTACTTCTTCAACGACTCGGGCAGTCTTGGCCACAACAGCCTCTTCAGCGGTTTCCTGAATCTCAACCGTACCCTCACGGAATGCAGACACATCATCGGTTGAGACCGGACGATCTACCGGGCGACGCTCGATAACTGCATGCTCTTCACGCAGGTTTACGGTTTCCTCAACGGGACGTTCGGTCATATGGGAAACCACACGCACTCGTCCCAGGCGATTCTCTCGCTTACCCACCTTCAGGTCTTCTTCCATCACTGGAATGGCCGTTGTTTCAGCCGGCATCTGATCAGCCAGTGGGGTAGCGTTTACGCCCATGGTAGCTGCCGTAGTTGAGGTAGCTGTTGGCGCCATGGTGGCATCGCTGGTGACTGCGCTATCGCCCATGGTATTGGTATAAGCCGTTGCGCCCTGGCTGGTCCAGGTAGCGCTGCGCTCATCAATATCGATTGCGCCGTTACGCTCGAGGATGTCTTCGACTACCGGGACCTGAGCGTCATCATTAACGGTCACAGTTACTACGGTAGAGCCTCGACGAACCGCTTCGGTGTAGGTATCCCGATAGCCTTTATGCTCGGTGTCATCATCACTAAAGAGTGACCGGAAAAAATGGCCTACTTTTTCAGAGACCGAGCCGTCGTGAGTATCGGTATGGGATGCGTCTGTGCGCATAGACGTATCGGTCGTGCCATCCATCACACCGGTTTCGTTGGCAGCGGCAATCTGAATATTGGTCTGGGAAACGCCCTTGGCCAGGAGTTCGCGTTTAACCAGTTCAGCTTCGTTATAGCGATCAAACGCGGCTACTAGAGTATGTTGCATAGGTCACCTCTGTGTCTCTTCAACAGCCTTGGCTGTGATGGGTTTAAGTGGTGTGCTTTGCACCACGCCTGGTATCTGGCATCCAAGCTAGCAAGTCTTTAAGCGCAACGGATCTGATGTCATCAGACTGTCCAAGTGCGCTAGCTGGCATCATTGCCACTAAAGGTCTGGAGTCAGGGTTTGCCGCTTTAGTTCAGAGAAACCTACAAATGGCAGGGCTTTCCATAGCAGACCCTGGTCTGGTTCAAAGTCTCATCTGAAAGGTTACATTCAACGGAAACCTAGCAGGCTACCAATACTCACAGTCGTGAACGGCGCTTGCCAAACGTGGAGCGCTACCCTAGCCAAGACGTCGCGGACTTCCTCTTTTTAAGGCTTCCTCATGATCAAGCACGCCTATGAACGCAAGATCACCATTACCCTGACAGCTGATACACCGCAAGAGCTGGATAGGATGTTTAAGCAGGCAGCCCATATGATCAGCCAGGGCAAAAAAGAGGGTGGTCAAGAAGATCCCAGCAGCAATGTTCAGTTCCTGGTAGATACGGTCTTCAATGAGGGTATCCGGGATATCAAGAAGGAACTCACCGTGATTCTGCATCGTGACCCGAGTCACGAGGAGATCCAGTTTGCTGAGGTCCAGATGCCCCGGTATCACATGAACCAATCCGTTATTGTGGCTACTTCTACCGGGACAGGGATTACTGATGGCAAGATCATTGGCCTGACATTGGGTAAAACAGCAGACGCGCTTTACTGGAGCTATAACGTGACTGATGAGATCCAGCCGGAATGGGTACATGAAGCAGAGCTTGAGGCTGTGTCAAAACCCACCTCTGCTCTTTCATAGCAACCATAAGGCACGCTTGTCACGCGATACTTATAAGCATATGGATAGTATCAGGCTCACTGGTGACCAACGGTCGAAACCCAGTCAATGGCGAGGGGGTCTTTCTTATGGGAGCAATGGATATTGCTTTTCTTGTGTGTAACTGCCGCAGGTCCTGCAGCACCCCCAGCCTGCGGCAGTTCTTTTTAACTTAAAAGAACTGCTCCAAGCATCAAGAGGTAGCCCATGGCGACAATTAACAATTGCCCTTCATGCGGGACCTCTGGCCTCGCACGTATGTATACCCTTCGCCTTTTGTATTGTCCCGACTGCAACCTCTCGTTTGTATGGGCCACGTATAGCTGACCTCGCCAACGCATGCCTTTTCTTTCACGGCACTCCTGGTTCCTGGCGTCAGCTCAGGCCAGACTGGCCTGCTCCTGTAAGCGACGAGATGCTTTGATCGTTATTATTAGGGACTTAGAAGAAAGGGGCATGAACTCACGCAGTGCACGTGGAACGCTTCAGGCTGTAAATGAGCATATAGAGATTCAGAGCTATCATCTGGACACGTTACTGAGGGCTAGTAGGGCAAGTTCTTCCGATTAATTCCAAACCTTAACCATCATAGTGTGCATGTAACATCTTACTGTAGCCATTAGGATATACCCCAGCGACTACATCTTAGTGAGTTGCCCTCACCCTAAAAGCCGCTGGATACAGCTACTGTTCAGCCTGTCAGTGTCAGGCCACGTAAGGGATGGACATGTGTAAAGCTATCTCATGAATGATGTGCAGTGAGCATCTTTAAGCTGAAGATGGTCCAGAGAGTAGTCTGTGGTTATCTTTTAGATATCGCTAAGAACAAATGAGATGAGCGATGCATAGCTAACAGCCACGAATTAACCCGTTACTCAGGCATAGTGGAGCGTGGCTTAAACATGAAAAGACTCTTTCAAACTCGTCGCCGTATCCAACTCACCCTGGCCGGGGCTGCCTTGGTATTCATTACCATTGGTTCCGGGACCTACTATGGGGTTAATCGCACTCTTGAAGATGCGAGTTGGGTAGCCCATACGCAAGAAGTAATCAGTGATATAAATCAGGCTAATGTCGATTTGCTATCAGCAATGGCGGCGGCTCGCGCCTATATGATCTCAGGCAATGCAGACCAGTATAAAACTTATCTGTTATCGGCGGCGGCGCTTCCAAACCACCTCTCTCACCTAGGGGAGTTAGTAGATGATAACCCTGTGCAGGTTAAGAATGTAGGTAAGCTCCATGAGCTCATTGATATTCGAATGGCACAGCTTACCGCTACGCTGGAAGGGTATGCTTCAGGGGGAATACAGGGAGCACAGCGTGCAGTGTTGCCACAAAGTACAGCCACCCAAAAAGCATTAAGCGATCACATTAGCTTAATGATCAAACATGAGCAGCAGCTACTAAACACTCGAATTCAGGCAACAACCAAAAGTGCGAATATCCTATTTTTTTCCGCAGTCGCGGGTATTCCACTAGGACTCGCCATGGTGCTGCTGGTCTACTTGCTGCTCAACCGTGAATTGCTGCGGCGTGCTCAGGCCGAGCAGGAAGCAGTAAGTGCTGTGAGTGATCTCAAGGCAACCTCCGAAGACTTGAACTCGCTTGGTGAGTTTGCGGGCTTTTTGCAAAGCTGCGAAACCATTGAAGAGTCACTTGAGATGACGAGAACTCTCTTTACGAAACTGATTCCCGATGCGAGCGCAGAAGTTTATTTAACCAAGGCTTCGCAGAACTACCTTGAGCTAAAAGCGTACTGGGGACACGAAGACGAAATAGCCTCTCCCATCGTATATCCTGGCGAGTGTTGGTGTTTACGACGCGGCAAGGATCACTTTTCCAAGGGTACAACCCAAACGCCAAACTGTAAGCACATCAATAGTCCGCTTTTTGATAAGCAAGCTGTCCTTTGTATGGCTTTGAGTAACCCAGGTGAGCAACTGGGCATCGTGGTGTTAAAGGACGTAGACGAGAAGCTCCAGGCACGACACTCGATTCTTGGCGCTGCGGTTGAGCAACTCTCTCTGTCATTAAGCGGCTTAAAGCTGCGAGACACTCTTAGGTTTCATTCAACACGGGATGAACTGACTGGCTTATATAATCGTCGTTACCTGACAGAGGCGTTCGAACAGCTCCATGCACGCAGCCTTCGTCATGACAAACCCTATGCGATTCTTATGCTCGATATCGACCACTTCAAACACTTCAATGACGTATACGGTCATGCGGGTGGCGACATGGTATTGGCTGAGGTGGGAAAACTGTTGTCAGGACTGAGAGGAGAAGACATTGCCTGCCGTTATGGTGGTGAAGAGCTTATTGTTGCCCTCCCTGAAACAGACGCTGACAGCGCCTTGCTGGTTGCTGATCGCATACGAGATCAGGTGCAGCAGATTCGCATCGATCTAAATGGCAAGACGTTGCCGCCCGTTACGGTATCTATTGGGGTATCCGCTTTCCCCCTTGATGGCAGAGAAAACGACAAGATAAAGCTGAATGCTGATCTGGCACTTTATCGAGCCAAGCGCGAAGGAAGAAATCGAGTAGTACGATTTGATGATGCTATCGATAGTCGTCAGCCTAGCTTCCCTCAAGCCGAAGAAACTACACCGAAAATGCTTTCCGGTCCTCAATTGGATAGCTAAATGGGAGTAGCTATTTTCGTGTAGCCATTAGGGTATACCTCAGCGACTACAGTTCCTGAACAGCCCCTCTAATAGGGTAACGACAGGAATCGCCGTTCTGGTTTACAAAACAATGCGAGATTTATAATGAATAAGGGCTTGGATAGACGTGTCGACGGCGCTTGTGCCAACGGCATGTCATTCAGCCGTGGAGACTATTAGATAATTGTAAGGACAAAGCATGAGCTGCAAAGTAAGGGTAGCTGTACCAGATGACGCTTCAGCCATCCAGGCAATCTATGCTCCTATGGTTTTGAATACCGCCATTTCTTTTGAGCTTGTACCTCCGACAGTTCAAGAGATGGCGAATAGGATTGAAACCACCTTATCGACCTACCCTTATCTGGTGGCAGAGCAAAACGGTAGGGTTATTGGCTATGCCTACGCAAGCCAACATCGGGCCAGAGAAGCGTATCGCTGGTCTGTTGATGTTACGGTCTATATAGACCCAACAGTACATAGACAAGGAATAGGGCGATCCCTCTACCAAGGCTTACTACCTATCCTTACAGAGCAAGGATTTCATGCTGCCTATGCTGGCATTGCCCTACCCAATAACGCGAGTGTCGGCCTTCATGAGGCGCTGGGCTTTAAGCACATCGGTACCTATCCAGAAGTAGGATTCAAGCACGACCGATGGCATGACGTAGGATATTGGCGTAGAGAACTCAATGAGGCGGTACGACCTACTGAAGTAGTGAAATTCGGTGATATACAAACTGCCTTGCTTTCATAAGACCGACCCCCTCAATCCTAGCTAGTCTTTGGCTAAGTTATAGCTTTTTGTGTAGTCATTTGGGTGTACCCCAGCGGTAACAGCTGCTCGTTATCGTCTGGGTGTAGTGATAAATAGGCAGGGGGACTTAAACGACTACATAGCCTATTCGCTACATCTAACGACTACACTTCAAGCGCTGTTCTACCGACACTCCACTACTTTCCTGAACCCATCGGACTGAGTCTCCCGTTCAGTGCGATACGCTACCCGGATACGTGCCGGGATCGAGTGGTAGGAAGGGCAGAGCGTTGAAATGAAACTAGAAGTATAGGGTTTTCCACGCATAACTGATAAATACTGGAGAAATTGCAAGGTATCGAGCTGCTGATAATTAAAATAGATATAGCGCTATCAGGTGCTGACCGGTGAGGCCAATTTAGTGGCACCTTGTCTGCTGAGCGTCACAGTTTTGACTGGCCTTATGATATCATCACTTTATAGTGATTCACTGGAGCCAAGGAATGGTTCGTTTATTAGCTCAGCCTATGTATATCGCCTCTTTTTTTACCTGCTTGGCCTTCTTCTTTGAGTTCTCTGCAAGAGCACCTTTTGAAAAGTCCTCGTCCGGATTATCCACGATAACGGATCCATTGAGAGCTACATCGTTCTCACCGATAAAGCCCCCCGTGGTATTTGCTGAACAAAAAGGCTCCGTCAGCAAGCTCGAAAGATGGGTGTTTTGATCTGGCCAGTCATCGACATTCAACATCCTTCCTGTACCCATCAGACTGCGCCTCACGCTCAGTCCGGTAGGCCACTCGGATACGTGCCGGGATCGAGTGGTAGGAAGGGCAAAGTGTTGGCACAAAGTAGGTTCCCGTGCGGCGTGAGGCATACACCATGCCTTCCGTGCGGGCTGGGTCAAACGGTTCGATTTCCTCTTTTTCAACATCATTCGAGGCAGGAATCTTCTGCAGATCGGGGAAGAGTTCCTTGACCGTCTTGTCGCGCCGGATGATGCCGGCAAGCCCGGGCTTTCGATCCAATGTCCAGCTGGCCTGACCGGTCACAAACGGATTGTGATGGCCCATGACCTTCGCTATACGGTTGTCTCGCTCCTTTTCCCATTGGCTGACCGGAAAGCGCTTGTCCCAATCCATGAACAGCTTTTGCTGAAGCCGTGAGAGGGTAATGCCGTAGCGGTCGCTCATGTAGAAGTGGGTCCGCGCAATCAGCCCCTTTACGGCATCCCGTGGCTCGACCGTGCGCAGCGCAGGATCGATCCGGAGATCACAGCGCCCGTAACGGCTGGCCGTGCTCGGCAGTTCACCGTACAGATAACTGCCTCGGTCGGCGTTGGCCTCTCCAATGGCGGGCGCCAGGTTGTGCAGGTCCGCATCGATTCGGTTGAACAGCGGATCGGCTCGGCAGGCGCCTGAACCGCCTTCGCGCCAGCACTGAAGTTGATGGCCAAAGGACCAGACACTCTGGATGTGCTCCCACTCAAGACGTATGGCGCGGTCGGGCAGGGCACGTGTCTGGTAGCCGCAGGATTCATGATCCATGACGCCGCCACTACGGCCTACCCATTCCCACTGGCAGCCGCAGTAGAGATCACCCGAGGCCTTCTCGCCTGCATTCTGATCACCGTATATGTCGTTACGCAGGAAGTGCTTGGCATCGTAATAGGTTTCCGGGGCCGCCCATGTCACTCCCGAGAAGGTTAGCGCCAGCAGGACCAAAGCGGCTCTCATGGTTCAATAGCCTCCGGGTTGGCAACTGGCTTGCGGGTAAGCTTGTGCCAGAGCGCGACGGCAAGGGTGGGGATCACAACAAACAACAGAGCCGACAGCACCGCCGCTACACATAACATCAGACTGCTCACCGCTATCCACTGCACCGCCTCAAAGATCCACGGGACCAGCCAGCGCTCGACCTGGATAAACAGGCCCTCGATATAGGGGAAATGAGCCGAGCGGATAAACCAGAGCAGGGCGCCAATAAACGCGGCAATAGGGGTAAAGGTAATCAGCCCATAGCTCAGCCGGTGCAGGTCGGTCAGCGTGGGTACCGCATGCAGCGACACAAGGAACAGAGCAGTGATAATGAGCAGGCTCAGCGGATCGCTGTCTGCCTCGGTCCATAGGCTCCAGAGGATTTCCTCAATTGCTGTCGGTATCCAGACGAGGATGTCTATTGGATTCTGAGGGGGAGTAGGGACGTCATAGGCAATGCCCGTCAGCAGGCACAACAGCACGCAGCCTACCGCGCAGGGTGCCAGCCCTTCCAAGGCACGTCCCATGTAGCTGAGCGGGCCGGGAAAAAAGGTGTAGTCCACGTAACCCAGCGTGCCGTCGGCATCACTGCGCTTGTACAGCGCTATACGGGTGAGCTTGAAGCCCATGCACAGGCAAATAACGGCGCGGGCGGTTTCACGTATGGGTGAGCCCACCATGCCGGTAAAGGCATAGGCGGGCCAGGTGGGCAGTCTGGGACTGGCAATCAGGAAATGCTTGGCAAGGCCGATCAGAGCCAGCACAGCGGCGGTCACACCCAAGAGAGCAAGTAACTGTGTCATGACGGTCTTCCTGGTGGGGTGGCCCCTGTACGCATCAGCGCATACAGGGGCTTATTGCTTAGGGAAGCATGGCTCTTACAGGTGAGCTGTAGCCTTCAGACGTACCTAGCCCCAGCGCTTCCTGAAAACTCAGCGAGATCCCCTTCTTGAAGTCGGCAAACGGACTCAGACGCGGGGTGTAGTTCTTCATCTTGAGCTTGCCGTCATCGTCCGGTACCAGCTGGCGCACCAGCTGCTCAAGGGTCATCTGGTCATCAATGATGCCGATGGTTTTGGCCGTACCGGCTTCCCAGACCAGTCCCTCAAACATGCCTTCGGTAGGCTTGAGACGATCTCCACGGCCCTGCTTTACGTCTGCAATGAATTTCTGGTGAGTCGCGCCCAGCACGGTCTTCCAGTACTGGACCTGCTCATCCCTGGCTGGCGAGAAGGGGTCCAGCATCGACTTGCTGGTGCCGGCGGTATAGACGCGGCGCTCGACATCAAAGAGCTTGATGGTCTTGTCAAAGCCAAAGCCGGTACTGATCACGCCAATCGAGCCGACAATGGCAGTAGGCGAGGCATAGATCTCCCTGGTAGCCGAGGCGATGTAGTACGCACCGCTTGCACCAATGTCCTCGATCACGGCAAAGATGGGCTTTTCCGGATGGCGCTGGCTTTCATAACGGATCTCGTCATAGACCCGCTTGGACTGGACCGGACTGCCACCGGGGCTGTTGATGCGGATGGCCACCGCCACGGTATTGGGGTCTTCCATGGCCTGGCGCAGGCCCTTGTTGATGCGATCGGCATTGGCCGGTTGCTGGGCATCGATCGGTCCCATCACATCCACCACGCCGACATGGCTGGCCCCTTCGTTGACTTCCGAGGCCTCATCAAACAGGCGCAGGAAGTACCAGGTGTTAAAGGCGCTGAGCAGGACGATCAGCAGCAGCATGCCCTTGAAGATCAGGGTCCAGCGGTGCCGGGCGCGGCTCTGCTTGACGGTACCCGACACCCACTTGTCAAAGGTGTGGATCTGCATGAGGCGCTGGCGCTCCTGCAGGACCTCGATGGAGTCATCCGGGGAATAGGGCGGTACATCACTACTTCGGTTGCGTTTAAACCAACTCATCGTCATGCCTCCAGTGGATCTTTTTTGGGTTTGGTATAGGGCGCAATGGCGCGGCATTCGGGATAGCCTGAACAGCCCCAGAACCGGCTGGCGCGTTTGGTATCCCCTTTCCTGCCCATGCGAAGGGTCATCGGGCGACCGCAGTCGCCGCACAGCGGGCGGTCTTCATCACTGATGGTTTTTTGCGGCAGGCCCTTCTGGTCGGGAAAGGTCTTGTTGCAGGTATCGCGGTTGGTACAGCCCCAGAAAAAGCCCTTCTGGCCCTTTACCCGGTGCAGCTCCGCACCGCAGGCGAAGCACTTATGGAGCGTGCCGCGGGCCTCGCTAAAGGTCTGCTTGAGCGCTGCCGCCTGCGTGCTGCCCTGTCCCTCAGTGGCCGCAAGGCTGGCTTTAAAACCGTGAACAATGCGCGAGACCCAATCAGTAATCTTGCGCATGAACTCATCCTGACTGACTTCACCGCGAGCAACCCGCTCCAGCTCCTGTTCCCACGCGGCGGTAAGCCCGGGTGACTTGAGTGCAGGCGGCAGGGCCTTCATCAGCGCTACCGCCTTGTCGCTGGCATGCAGCTGACGCTTCTTGCGGATCAGGTAGCCGCGATCTACCGCCGTCTTGATAATGCTGGCACGCGTAGCCGGTGTACCCAGACCCGAGGTCTCCTTGAGGATGCGGCGGAACTGTTCTTCGGTGACGTAGCGGCTGATGTGCTCCATGGCCGACAGCAGAGTGGCCTCGGTGAAGTAGGGCGGATGACGGGTGTGCTTGCCGGTGACTTCCGGCCCGCTGATGATGGCCGGCTCGCCCTGGTTGACTGGGGGAAGCGCGCTGCTCTGCTCCTCCGAGTCATCCTCTTCATTGCTATCGGCTTCGCTAAAGGTTTCGGTGTCCGGAAACAGGATCTTCCAGCCCTGTTTCGTGGGTTGCCTTCCTTTAGCAATGAACTCATGTTTACCAGCCCTGACATGGATCACCGTGCGGTTGAATTCATGGTGTTCGTAGAACTGGGCGATGTAGAAGCGGCGGATGGCGTCGTAGAGGTTGCGCTCGATTTCACTCAAGGCGCCAAGGTTTATCTTTTCAGCAGTCGGAATGATCGCCTCATGGCTCTTGCCTTCGAGCTGCTTGTCGTTAAAGCATCGGCCCTTGCGCTTGAGGTCAGCGCCAGCAATCAAACCGGAAATGCTCTGGTCGCTGAGCATCAATGCCTGCATGACCTCCGGCGCTTCGGCGTGCATGTTTTCCGGCAGGTAACGGCATTCGGTACGCGGGTAGGAGATGGCCTGATGGTTCTCGTACAAGGACTGAGCAGCGGCAAGTACCTCATCAGCGGTGTAGCCAAAGCGCACGTTGCCGTACTGCTGAAGGCTGTTCAGGTGGAAGGGTAGGGGCCCACTTTCTTTGGAGGGCGTCGTCTCCGCCTTTTCAATAACCCCACCGGTGCCGGTCAGCTGCGCAGAGACCTGCTCGGCCAGCGTCTTGTTGATGCAGCGTCCGGCCTCGTCCGTGCATTCTTCTGGCGGTACCCACTTCGCCCGGAACTGGCCTCGCTGTACGGCGACATCGGCCCACAGGTCCCAGTAGTCCCTGGGAACAAAGTTGGCGATGGCCTGATTACGGGTCACGACCAGATTGATCATGGGACAGACCACGCGGCCCACATGCAGGGTTTCCTGAAAGCCTGCGCCACGGGCAATGAGGGTAAACAGGCGTGTCCCGTTCATGCCAACCAGCCAGTCGGAGCGTTCACGGCACACGGCGGAATGGTAGAGATTGATGGTGTCCTTGCCCGGCACAATGGCGTCCAGCGCCTTGCGCAGTCCCTTGGGGTTCAGGGCCTTGATGCACACCCTGTACAGCGGACCCTGATAACCGGCATAACGGATGACGTTGCGGGCAATGGCTTCGCCTTCACGGTCAAAGTCGGTGGAGATATAGACCTTTCCCGCCTTCCTTAACAGTTCAGAGACAACCTTTAGCTGGTCACGGGTCTTGTTATTGGGTTGATGCTTCCACTCGCCGGGTACCATGGGCAGGTGATCCAGCTTCCAGCCCTTCCAGTCCTCGGAATACTCGTCAGGCTTGAGCGCCTGAAGGAGATGACCAATGCACCAGGTGACAAAGGTACCTTTGCCATTGTGCATGCAGCCCTTGCCGGTCCTGTCACAGCCCAGTACCGCAGCCAGCGCGCGGCCTTGGCTGGGCTTTTCGGCCAGATATACGTCCACACTCATAAATCACCCCTTGATCGTCTGATCGAGGCCAGTTGGCGTTCGGTGGGAGGCTTGCCTGCGCCAAAGTGCAGCACGATCTCGGTGAGCTGCTCGCGCTGGCGCGTCGTCATGTCCTTGAACTGGCGATAGGGTTCGCCCTTGCGGATGGCACGACGCAGGCTGTTATCAAAGAAACGGTTTTCGGTGGAGTAGAGCGTCTCGACCGCCGCGACCTTGCCGCTGTCCTTTAAGGTAATGGCCACGATGGCGTAGTTCTGGGCATACAGCTCGTCGCTGATGCGCCAGTTAAGCCCGATTTCCTCAGCAATCTCGGCGGCGACGGAGCGTACTTCCTCGACATCGGCGTTGCGGCGCTTCTCCTCGGCCTCTTCCTTTTCCGGGCCGGTAAAATCCGTGACATGGGTGCCGCTGCCATCCTTGAGCTTGCCCAGCAGCTCCTGATTGACCAGGTTGAAGGCCTGGGCAATGTCTCGTCCGCCCGGGCTTTGCTGGCTGGACTCGGGTGCGTTCCCCTCGGGAATATCGTCCTTGTTGAAAAACAGCACATTGGTTGAGTAGAGCAGCGCCACAATAACGCCCAGCGCCACCAGCTGAGGAATCATGAGCGCTTCTCCCTGGGTTGAGGCCGTTCCTTGTGCAGGGCATAGAGCAGCTTCCAGTCCCTGACCACCGTTTCCAGCTGTGGGAGGCGGTGGTTCTGCTGGATGTCCTGCAGCATGACCGTAATCAGGCATACCGCATCCAGTGGGCTCTGCGCGTTGGCGGCTTCGGATAGCATGACCAGAAGGTCTCTATAGGAATCTTCATCTACCTGCACGGCGTCCATCACTGGCCTCCGGTCATCGCATGGCTGGTTTCAAACATGGCCTTGAGCGGGTCCTGTACCTGGCGCGCGGCCATGGGTGCAGCGGCCAGAGGCCCGTGAGTGGCATCGCTATCAAACTCGGAAGCCTGTTCAGCCTGTTCGAACTCTTCTGCCTGAGCAGTGGGCGCAGGGGCATTGGCGGCGTTGTGCTCGGCATCCGAAATCCTGCGACCAAAGTTCAGGGTGAACTCGGTGACGACATCCCGATCGGCTGCGGGCAGGGTCTTGATCTCGATAAAGGGCGAGGCCTCGACGGCAGCGCTGATGACGGATTTGTTGTAGGCGTCGTTATGGGAAGAGCGGATCACTTCGAACCCGGTCAGAACGCCGTCCGCTCCTACTTTTACCCGGACCTGTGCACCATGCTTTTCGTAGTCCTCGGGTGCTTTCCAGTTCTGGCCCACCCGTATGCCCACCGCTGTAACCATGTTCTGGTAGGCCGGGGTCTGCGCCAGCGCTGCCAGTCGCTTCTGGTGTGCATCCGCAGCTTCGGGAGGTGTGCCTACCTGACTGGGCTTGATGCTGTAGCCAAAGCTTGCGAGGTCTTTTTCGGACGGGGATACCTCATCCTGACCTGTTGGGG
Source organism: Pseudomonas sp. MAG002Y (assembly GCF_019400845.1). Classification (NCBI taxonomy): domain Bacteria; kingdom Pseudomonadati; phylum Pseudomonadota; class Gammaproteobacteria; order Pseudomonadales; family Pseudomonadaceae; genus Pseudomonas; species Pseudomonas sp. MAG002Y. The sequence continues at coordinate 36,815 of NZ_WOEJ01000022.1, forward strand.
TCGGGTTGGCGCTGGCTGGGGCCGTAGCGCTACTTGCAACTGGAGTCGTCTTATCCTCTGAGGCAGGGGTTGGAGTGGTTTCAGGCGATTCGTCAGCGGTCATCTCCTCTTCAACAGGCTTCGTGGTAGGCGGAACCGTCTCTACACCCTCGCGGGTAATCTTGTGCTCAGGCGCCTGGATGGGCTGGGGTGGAGGCTCGCCTGAGAATTCATCCTCTTCAAAGTCGGCGTCCGGGTCGATAGCGAGGGAGGTATGAGAGGTCCCGACATCGGCTGCCTCACTGCTTGATTCAGGCGCTGCGGTATCCAGCTGAGCCGCATCTCTCTTTAATGCCGGATCGCTGGCCTGTGACATCGGCACATCACTGCTGACGAGCGTCTGTGGGATCGAATGTTCCGGCTTGCCCTTGTGGGTGGCTACATAGGAGATGCCCAGTCCGCAGAGGATGGCCACGGCCAGAAGCATCATCCTTTTCGGCGACTTTTGTTTCTTCTCCTGTTCAGGTTCGCGCTCTGCCTTGATCTCGGGAAGTACTGTTTCATCAGTAGGTGTTGTCATGGTCCGGCTCCGTCAGGATCAGTGGATGTTCAGGGCCGCGCAGCCGCCAATGGATTTGGGCCGCACACTGTTTTTCACGATGGCGCGGGTCGGCGCCGAGAGGTCTGATCGGCTACAAAAGCCCCGCCATGCCGCCAGATAGCTGTTGTAGTCATAGGTGGGCGCGCGGCACCGTCCGGTGAGGTAGTCTGGAATGCCCAGCTGCTGGCCTTCATCGGTCACAAACTGCCAATCGGCTTCATCCATGCCCTTGCCGTTGTCGCAGTAGCGCACCCAGCGGGAGGTCTCATAGATGGAGTAGCCGCGCGCCCGGTCTGGACGTGCAGCAAAGGTCTGGGTGTGTACTACCGGCACCATGGGTACGGAGGGCGTCCGGGCGCGGGTGGGGTCGTAGACGATGCCGCGCCGTGGATCGAGCGCCGCGCCATTGCGGGTCTCGGTGTTGAAGTCACCGCCCAGCGAGTGGACGTAGGCGGGCTGGCGCATGGCGGCACCGGCGCGGCCCGTATTGATCCATGCCAGTGACAGCGAGCGGTCCACCCGTGAGGCGCGTAAGGTCAGCTCCTTGTAGTAGGCCGCATACATCTCCAGACGGTTAAGCGCGGCCCGGTTCTCCTCGGTCGGGTATTGCTCAGCGATGCGCTTGAACTCGGGCAGGTTCATCTCTACCCATTCGCGCGAGGGCTCGTCCGGTATCTCAGGCAGTGGGTGCAACCTGCTTTGCAGGCCCATGCAGCCGGACAGGGTGGTGGCCAGGGCAAGGGAGAGGATGAGCTTAGACATAGCTGCCCCTGCGGCGCGCAAGCGGCCGAAAGAACAGGGTGCCGTCCAGGTACTGGCCGTACCGGTTTTCAAGCACCGCGCTGGGATCGCCCGGCTGGAGGTTGGGGGTATCGGTTTCATGCTTTGAGGCAAAGGGCAGCAGGGCGTCCTGAAGGCCCGGCTCGGCCGTTGTGCCGTCACAAAACACTGCCCGCAGGGTCTGGGTCGTTCCGCCGATGTGACTGGCAATGGACCAGAGTGCATCGATCTCGGCCTGCGTCTTCAAAACAAGGTGAACACAGCCGTCAGTAGCGAGGTAAGCCTTCATGTGAACTGCTCCGTGGTGGGGTGGGAACAGTCTACGAACAAAAATATGTGGCTATTCCTCGTGGTTGGTACCCGCGCGGGTATCAACCACGAGGTTTGGTAGCAAAAAAATCTGCGACGATAGCTTTCAGGATCGATTGACTGGAGTCGCAGCGCGTCATGTTCAGTTTTTTGCGTGGTCTTTTAGGAAGGCAGAAGAGAAATCCAGCCGATGGCTCCAGTGCCCCGCTGTATTTTGTCGAGAACATCTACCTGCCCGATTTTGAGGCCGATCCCGGTACGCGCTATCCACCCTTCCCCGAAGGCTGCGAGATAGTCGAGCCGCGCAGGCTGCTGGCGGGGCATCGCACCCAGATAGCGCGCCTCAAGCAGTCGCTGGGGCTCTCCGAGCAGGAGTTCAGGACGGTTATCGATCCGGTCCTGGTGCGCTATGCCGAGTTTGTGCATCTGCTGCCGGCCTCGCAGGATCACCACCACAAGGGACGCGGCGGCCTGTTGCGCCACGGCCTTGAAGTGGCCTTTCATGCAGCGCGCATGAGCGGGGCGGTCATCTATGATGCGGACGCCACGCCTCGTGAGCGGCGTAACCGGGAAAAGGTCTGGCGTGTGGCAACTGCCCTTGCGGGTCTGCTGCATGACGTCGGCAAGCCCGTGTGCGACATGAAGATCACCAGCGACACGGGCCTGCTCTGGAACTTTGCCCTTCAGGAGTACGGTTACCGGCTGGTACCCTGGGCGCGGGACAACAAGGTCCAGCGCTACTTTGTGTCGTGGCGCGAGGATCGGCTGCATAACCGCCATGCCTTTCATGGACCGGGAATTGCGCGTCTTCTGATTCCCAAACAGACGCGGACCTTTCTAACGCCTGACAACACCATGGAAATGCTGGACCAGATCGACGAGGCCATTGGTGGCTACGCCGTGCAGTCCAAGATTGCCCATGTGGTGCTCAAGGCAGATCAGGCCAGTGTCACACTGGACTTGAAGCTCAACGGCGGTGGGGATGGCTCTCAGGCCTTTATGCCCTCGGTTGAGCGCTACCTGGTGGAAGGGACTCGCCGGATGATCAAGTCCGGGCGCTGGAAGATCAATGAACCCGGCGGCATAGTGTATGTGTTCAGGGAAGGCCTCTTTATCAACTGGAAGGCGGCGTCACGTGATGTGGTGGACCGCCTGAACGAGGACGGTATTCAGGCCATTCCCAAGGACATCGCTATTCAGGCAGACATGCTGATTCAATGTGGGGTCGCAACCGCACGAGAGATCGAGCCAACCCGCCCGGGCGAACCCGTCATCACCTACCGCTACTGGGCGATCAGGCCTCAATTTGGAGAGACCGAGGGACCGCTACTGGCACTGCTCAAGATTCAGGAGACCGGCCTCTTTTACCCCATGGGGCTACCGGCTCCGATAGAGGGTGTCCTGACCGATGCGCCTGAAAAGGGGCAGGCCATTACACAGTCCGACGCAGTTGCTCAGAAGAAGGACGTGGCGCAAAACGCCTCACCCGAGACAACTGACACAACTGACAAGGGAACAGCCAGACGGAAGAAAAAGGCAAAGGCAGGCGAGAGAGTTGCTGCCACTGGCCCGTTAGAGGCAGAGACATCATCTACGCAGGAAGACGTATCAGCGGTATCACCCAAGGCGACCAGCGAGTTTGATGCGCTGCTTGAACATGTCACAGGAGGACCGCAGCCAAAAGTCGAAAGCCTTGAGGCAGAGACAATCAGCGGTTCAGGGGCAAATCCAGAACCCGCTCCTGTATCGGAAAGCCCCATTGGCATGGACCTGGGCGCTGATTTTTTTGAAACACTGGCCGGGCCTCCACTGGACGCCTATGAGCAGGAACTGGAAGCCATTGAGGCGCAGGAGCGGGACGTCGAGCAAATGCATGGTTTCCAGCTGCTCGAACCTGATACCGGCCGCAAGCCCAAGCGCGGTAGCCACAAGACATCCAGCAAGGCGAAAACCAAGGCTCAGCAGACAGAGGCCGCCGTACCTGACGACGCTAAACCAGCCATGCCGAGCCTGCTGGACCTTGTAGATGATGAACTAAAGCCTGTCGTGCCCGTGGTGCATCAGGACGACGCCTGCTTTGAAGTCATGGACCTGCCTTTTGGTGCGCCGGTGGATCAGGCAAGGCAACCGGTTAATGTCAGTCCGACCGAGCAGGTTATGTCAGGGCAGGCTGATAGAAAAAGCACTGGCCAACACGCCCTCATAACGCCTCCCCAACGCAAGCCCCGGCACCGGCGATCAAAGGCCGAGGAGATCAGGCACAGCGATTCGCGCCTGCCTGGCTCGGTAGAGGGTTTCAAACCGCTCAATATGAAGGTGCCGGATCTGAGACTGGACCGGTTTGTAGACATTGAGACGGTGAACGCTGCCCTGACCGAGTCATCTCGACCAATGCCCATCGTTCTGGAGCAGCCAAGACCTGTACCCATCAAATACCTGCATACGGTTGAAGCACCGGCCAATTCTCCTGATGGCCAACCCTTTCAGATTGAGAGTCACCCTATGCCCGAGTGGGATGAGGCCGAAGGTGAGCAGGAGTCAATCGTAGACGAGCAGGAGCATATAGAACTGGATGTGCAGTTCTCTGACAGTGCTAGCCCTGAGCAGTGCCTTGAAGAACTCTTCGAGATGATCATGAGGGGTTATGGTCGCTGGCTACCCGACACCCTTCGCAAGACAAAAAAGGGGATTGCTGCCGGTATAGCGTGCCTGGATATGGTCAGCGCCGACTACCCCAACATCAGACGCAAGGATCTGGAAAAGGCGCTGCGCTACATCATCAGGAAAAAAACGGCCCGCTATGAACTGGAAGTCGACAGGTACTTCATTTACGTGAGACCCAAGGCGCCTGAGCGGGAGGGCAGCCATGAATGATCGTTATGAGATGCCCTTTCGGCCCAATTATGAATTCATGGCCTGCATGGGCTGGGTCGCTGCGTCTTCGGTCGCCTACCTGGTCAATCAGGTCACCGACATGCCGCCCGAGCCGGTGTACTGGATGAGCAGCATCTGCTCGATCATGGCCATCAGTCGCCTGCCGGCGGCGATCCGCCTGCACTACGTCAAGCGCAACCTGCAGGGCAAGAAACTCGAATTCATCACCCTTGAGCAGCTGAACAAGGCCATCCGGAAAAATCCTGATCAGTTATGGCTGGGCAAGGGCTTTTACTGGGAGAACCGACACTGCCAGCTGGTATACGAGATCCTCAAGCGCAACCTGTCCGAGATCGTCAACCCCCGCGCCAGCAAGGGCATTGAGGGTAGGGATGAGATGCAGATGGGTGCGCCATGGATTCATGGGCTTGAGCCGCGTGAAATCCAGATCACTCAGCCGATTCCTCACACCGAAGGGCACGTCCTGATCAAGGGCACGACCGGTGCGGGCAAGACCCGTCTGTTTGACCTCGTTATCAGCCAGAAAGCGCTGCGCGGTGAGGCCGTGCTGATCATTGACCCGAAGGGTGACAAGGAGATGCGCGAGAATGCCCGTCGCGCAGCGGCGTTTGTGGGACGGCCTTTCTACAGCTTTCACCCGGCCTTTCCGGATGAATGCATGCGCATCAACCCGCTGCAGAACTTTACCCGCGTCACCGAGATTGCCTCACGCATCGCCGCCCTGATTCCTTCGGAAACCGGCTCGGACCCGTTCAAGAGCTTTGGCTGGCAGGCACTGAACAACGTCTGTCAGGGGCTGTACATCATTGACAAGCGACCCACACTCAAGCTGCTGCGTCGCTACCTTGAAGGCGGCGTGGATAGCCTTGTGATCAGTACCGTCTCGGCCTATGCCCGGCAGGCACTGGGTGAGGACTGGGAGTCCATGATGGTGGCCCTGTTTGATAAATGGCTGGAGCCACTGCCAATCCGCAAAAAGGCACTGATGGCCAATGCGTTTTATAAGCAGGTCATTCAACCGGTGCGGGCCAGTTCAGAACTGGAAGGGTTGCTCAACATGTTTGAGCATGACAGCGCGCACTTCTCCAAGATGGTCGCAACGCTCCTGCCCGTCCTGAACATGCTGACCTCGGGCGATCTTGGCCCACTTCTTTCGCCTGACCCTGAAGACCCTACCGATGACAGGCCTATAACCGATAGCGCCTTATTAATAAATGAGGGCGCAATTACCTATATTGGGCTGGATTCTCTTACTGATAACATGGTTGCGTCAGCCATTGGTTCTATTCTACTTTCGGACCTGACCGCTGTTGCCGGTGATCGCTATAACTTTGGGGTGGATAACCGTCCAGTAAATGTATTTGTCGATGAGGCGGCCGAAGTTATCAATGAGCCCTTTATCATGCTGTTGAACAAGGGCCGGGGAGCCAAATTGACATTATATGTGGCCACCCAAACTTATGCGGATTTCTGTGCGCGACTTGGTAGTGAGCACAAGGCGCAACAAGTACTGGGCAATGTTAACAATACCATTGCCCTGCGCTTAAAAGATGCTGAAACACAGGAACAGTTTGTAAAGGATATCCCCGAAACCCGTATCAAATATGTAGTACGGTCTCAAAACATGAATTCCGGGGGAGAGGACCCGCTGCTTCATGGCGGTGGACAGGGTGAGCGACTTATGGAGGAGTTGGTGCCTCTGCTTGATTACCAACTTTTAACCATGCTACCGAATCTGGAATATTTTGCGAAGTTATCTGGCGGAAAAGTAATCAAGGGAAGAATCCCGATCTTACATTAGTTGAGCCCTGGACAAAGACATGAATAATTTCAGTTACTACACTTTAAATCCTGAAGTAAACCTGATCGTTCAGCAGCACGGATTCAACCGCAGATTCAGGGCAATACGCTCGCTTGAGAAACACCACCATTACTGGAATATTCTGGAAATAGACTGGCCTTGTGCAAAAGATTATATGGAAGATATCTATCACACTATTGGTGAAGGTATCCTGCACCAGAACCGCCCGATAATCTGGTCTGTGGTTGACAAGGCCATGGCTGAATATGCCGCTGCTGTTCAGAACGTCAATGGCGATGGCAAGTTGAATGACTTCTACCGATTCGCAACTATTATCAATAACATTATATCCAGCACGGTCAAACTTCTTGATGTCACTATAAGTGATACATCAGGAAACGCATGGAATCTTTTCTCTGAAAAAACCGCCTGTGAAGTTCTTGAGCCCGACCAGAGGCTCTCTGCCACGCCCTTGTCTGCCAGCCAGATAACTGAGGCCAGGCGCCGGCTGTTAAACCTTCTGCATGAGCGCTATCGCGGAATCCTGACGGATACGCGATATGAAGAACCCATCGTGGCTAATGCTCTTCCGATTCTCTATTAAACAAGCCAAATCGTTATCAAGGGAAGTATCCCGATCTCATATGAGTGGCAGCCCTGGACGGACTTATGAATAATTCCAACTACTACACCTTAAACCCGGAAGTAAATCTTATAATCAAGCCACTGGGATTCAATCGAAGATTCAGGGCCATTACTTCACTGAATAAGCATATTCATTACTGGGAAATACTTGATATTGACTGGGCACGCATCAACGCCTACATGGAAAATGTCTATAACCACATTGGCGAGGGAATCCTGCACCAGAACCGCCCGGTCATCTGGTCGGTTGTAGATAAAACCATGACCGAATATACCGCCGCCGTACTTAATGTAAACGGCGATGGCAAACTTAATAATTATTATCGGCTCGCAGTCATCGTCAATACGATCATATCCACTACCGTAAAACTCCTGAGCGTGACCCTTTCGGACAGGTCCGGTCATTCGTGGAACCTGCTTTCTGACAGGACTGCCTGTGAAGTGCTTAATGCCGATGACCCGCTGACTGCCACGCCGCTTACGCAAGCTGAAATCACCGAGGCACGGCGTCTTTTGATCAGCCTCCTGCATGATCGCTATCTCGACATACTGACGGGTACCAAATATGAAGACGCCATTGTGGCTGACACTCTTCCTCGTCGCTATTGAGTTGTTGCTGGTTACGGTCTTTATTCCGGGCGACTGGACCGAGCGGGTGATTCGGGAGGAGTCGGCCATGGTGCGCAGTCACCTGGGCGAGGAATCGCAGGCCTACGTCAACACCAAGGCCATGAACTGGTACAAGGGCGCCGTGTTTGAAACCGGCGTCTATCCGGCGCTGCATCGCCTGATGATACCCAGTGAAGAGGAAGCCGCTCGCAGTCGGGGCATGGAGCGCATGGGCGATTTTCTCTTCTCATGGATGGAAGACCGGCTCGATGCGCTGATGCACATGGTCTACCAGATCTGCGCGCGGCTGGCGCTGTTGTCGATCTGGCTACCTTATATGGCGCTGCTGCTGATCCCGGCCATCTGGGATGGACTCATGCGGCGCAGGGTCAAGCAGACCAACTACGATTACGCCTCTCCCGTCTGGAACCGCTACGGCATGCTCAGTGCCTCGGTTGCCGCTCAGGCGGTACTGATTGCCTTTATCAGTCCCATTGCCATCAACCCGGCCATCCTGCCGATTGTCATGATGTTTGTGTGCGTGATGATGGGCGTGTTTGTCGGCAACCTGCAAAAGCAGATTTGAAGATGTACGAGCATCATCCTCCAATACGTGAAAGAGTATTTTTTCAGAGCCGCGCCTAAAAATTTTAGAATTATTTATACCCAAACCTCGTGGTTGATACCCGCGCGGGTATCAACCACGACCATAGCCCGTCTACCTCTTACTTCACAATAAGCCCTGACCTGGTAACAGACTGAGGGCTCTACTGTGAAAGCCATAAACATCCCTACGCGCTGTGACGATCCGCTGCATGTTCTGATCTGGAGTCTTGATGAGCTGGTGCCTCTGGGCGTTGGCCTGCTCTTTGGCATGGCCATCGGCAAGGCGCTCCTGTGCGGTGCTATCGGTTATGCCGTGACGTTTCTCTACCAGAAGTACAAGGACGGTCATGCCGATGGCTACCTTGTCCATATCGCCTACTGGTTTGGTGCGATCCCGGCCCGTTCGAAAACGCTGCTCAATCCCTTTATTCAGAGGGTACTGCCGTGAAGATGAACGCCATGCTGAGCAAGTGGAACTGGGCATTGCTGGAAAACAAGTACTCCCGCTACGCCATTGTGGGTCTGGTGGCTTGTCTGGCGCTAACACTGGGCATGCTGGTGTTCAAGAGGCCGGTTGTGGTGCTTCAGCCCTATACCCTCAAGCAGGAAGCCTTTGTTACGGCTGACGAAGCCGGACAGTCCTATCACGAGGCGTGGGGCATGTTTCTCTCGCTGCTGATGGGCAACATCACACCGGGTAATGTGCAGTTTGTGCGTGAGCGCCTTGAGCCGCTGCTGTCGCCCCGAATCTTTCAGGAAGCCATGGAAGCGATCCAGTCTCAGGCCGAGATCATCAGAAAGGACCGCATCAGCATGACCTTCGAGCCACGCAACGTGGTGTTCGAGCGCGCGTCCGGCAAGGTCTTTGTGTTTGGTAACAGTTCGGTGATCAGCCCCAACGGCGAGACGCGCCGTGACCGCCGTACCTATGAGTTCAGAATCAAGATCGACAACTACCTGCCTGTCGTCACGTTCATGACGACCTACGCCGACCGTCCCCACACGCTTGATGTGCTGGAAAAGCAAGGCAAGGCCGCCGAGCGTGCGGCTGAGCGCGCCAGCAAAGCCGGTAAATAGAGGAGCCACCTGTGAAACCCATCCCTTTCATGACAGCGCTGGCCCTTGCCCTGGGCAGCATGCAGCCGACGCAGGCAGCCGGTATCGATATTCCGGTTATTCCGGCCAACCACGCCGAGGGGGGCGGCCCGGCCATTTCCGTACAGGCGCCGGTGCATCCGTCCTCGGTTCGAAGCACAACGCCCGAGATTCCCTCGGTCAGCCGCAGCGTAATGACCGAAGGCGTGCCGCGGCCCATCACGCTGTCGCAGGCGCGTAGCGGCCAGACCAGTGCTAATCCCGCCAGCATGGAGCTGAACCATGCCTCGCATATCCGGCTCAAGTCCGGGGAAAACGTGCTGGTGCCCATCGCCCGCTATCAGCTCAACCGGATAGTGACGCCTTTTGGCAAACCCGAGGTCAAGACCACCTCCAGTGCCACGACCGAGATTCTTAACAACATCGTGTATGTGGCCTCCTCGGATGAGGCACCGGTGACTCTGTTTATCAACGACAAGGGCAATCCCGGCGTTGCCCTGTCCATTACGCTGATTCCGCAAACCATCCCGGCGCGCGAGGTCTCCTTTGAGCTGGAGGAGCAGGGTCTTTCCGGCATGCGCCTGCCTCAAGCCAGCGAAGAGGCCGAGAAGTGGGAGACCAGCCAGCCCTATGTCGCCACGATCAAGGACGTCATGCGCGACCTGGCGCTGGGGCAGACGCCTAGTGGCTATTCCATGAAGCCGGTGGGGACCAACACTTATGACCTGCCGCGCTGCGTACAGAATGGACTGGCCTTCGACTTCTCCCGTGGCCAGCAGATGCTCGGGCATAACCTCAAGGTCTTTATCGGGGTAGCCAAGAACACCTCCTCACAGCCGGTCGAATTCAAGGAAGCGGCCTGTGGCAACTGGGATGTGGCGGCCGTCGCGGCCTATCCACGCAACATCCTGACCCCGCAGGAGCGCACCGAAGTGTTCGTGATCATGCGTAATGCGCCGGATCGCACGCGCACCACGCCACGGCCATCGCTGCTTTCCGGAGGGCAGTAAGTATGAATACGCTCACTACGGTTAAAGCGCGCTGGGATAACGTGAATCCCAGATATCGACGCATAGTTATGGTTGGTGCAGGCGTGCTCGTCATGGGGGTGGTGATATCCATCTTTGCCGGGGAAGGCGAGCGCACTCCCAAGAACACCGTACCGGACAAGCCTGTCACGACTGGCCTTACCGACCAGAACCTCAAGGACATCACCCTCGACTCGCTGGTGGCGCAGCTGCAGAAGTTTGACAAGGACAAGGACGACCTGTCGCGCAAGCTGGACGTGCTCTCGCGCGAAATGGAAGCCAGCAACCGCCCCGGCCTGATTGATGAAAAGATCAAGGCGGCGGTAGGCGGGCTTCAGTCACAGGTGGACGAGATCCGCAGCAGTGGCGTTGGCGGGGCAGCCCCAAACTACTTTGCACAGGCACCGGGTGAGGCAGGTACGCAGGAGGGACGCAAGACCGCTTCACGCGAACGCTATGTACCCGAGCGCAGCAAGGCCGACCCTAATCCTGTCCGTGAAGCCTTTAGCCGCAATCCGGCTGTAGCCACCGGACCGGATGGGCAGGGGCCGGAGATTCGCAGCACCGGTCGTGGCGAGCGCCAGCAAAAGGCACCCGAACCCATGCAGATCCGGACCTATCAGGAAAAGGAGGACGAAGCAGCCAAGCCCAAGGCAGCCGATGAGGAATCGGTATATCTGCCGCCTGCGTCGATCGTGACGGTCGCGCTGATCAACGGCATGGACGCCCCGACGTCACAGGGCGCACGGCGCGATCCCTTCCCGGCCATGGTGCGGGTGCAGTACGACGCCATCCTGCCCAACCGGTTCAAGGCCGACATCCGGGACTGTCACGCCATTATCAGCGGCTTTGGCGACCTGTCGTCCGAGCGCGCCTACCTGCGCGGCGAGCGGATCTCCTGCGTACGCAACGACGGCCAGGTGGTGGAAGCGGCGCTGGATGCCTATGCAGTCGGGGAGGATGGCAAGGCCGGTATTCGTGGCCGTCTGGTCTCCAAGCAGGGCTCGATCGTGGCGCGCTCGCTGCTCGCCGGTTTGGCCTCTGGCGCAGCCGAAGCCTTTAACGTCAGCCCCATCCCGGTACTGCAAACCGGAAACGTTGGCTCGACCAAGCAGTACCAGCAGAACTATTCCCCCGACATGGTTCAAGGGGCGGCGGCCAGCGGCGCATCCAGTGCGCTTGAGCGTATTGCCCAGTTCTACATCGACATGGCGGAAAACATCTTTCCGGTCATCGAGGTGGATGCCGGACGCCAGATCGAGCTGGTACTGAGCAAAGGGGCGGAGCTCAAGTTCTCGCAGGTCAAGAAGCGTAACCCACGTGAGCGTCGCTAGTACCGTTTATCGGGAAGTAACCCGAATAGAGACTTGCTAACAAGAAATCTGCATTTAGGTGCCCGCGCGGGTACCAACCACGAGGATAGGTACCGAAATGATCAAGTTAGGATTCGTTCCAGTTGCGGTGATGACAGCGGTCCTGAGCGGTTGCTCATGGATGCAGGTAGGCGAGAACGACTACAGCTGTCCGGGTATGCCGGGCGATGCGTTGTGCAAGTCGAGTCGCGATATCTACAGCGCGACCGACGATGGAAATGTGCCCTTGCCCATGGACCCGTCAGGGGAGGGCAGGGAAGGCAAACATGAGGGGCACGCAGAAAGCCGGGAGCAAAAACTCTCCGGCCGCAGCGAGAACCCGCAGGACGTGGTGAGCACCTTTGTGTCACCGCGTCTGCCGGATCAGCCGGTTCCGGTACGAACCCCCGCGCAGGTGATGCGGGTCTGGCTCGCACCCTGGGAAGACGACACCGGTGATCTAGTGGTGAGTGGATATATCTACACGGAGATTCAGCCGCGTAGATGGGTTATTGGCGAAGAGGCGCCGACAGCCGCCCCGAGGCTCAAGGCACTCTCGCCGGTAAGTAGCGGTAGCAACACCAACGGTACCAGCAGTCACGGTACTGAACAAAAACCGGGGATCTCGAACGAAACAACACGTACGGAGCGATTGCAATGACCAAGAACTTCCAGCTGGTTGACGTTGTAACTGCATTGAAAGCCAAGGCCACTCAGGTACGCAGCAAGGTATCAGGACAAGCACTGAGCACCGCTGCGGTCATGGGGGCCATGGGGGCGATGATGGTTGTACCGGAAGCGGCCATGGCCGGTACGGGCGGCGCCGAGTTTGAGGATGTGTGGCAAACGCTGGTGGACTGGACGCAGGGAACGCTGGGCCGGATCATTGCCATCGGTATCATTCTGGTCGGTGCGTGCGTTGGCGTTGTTCGCCAGTCGCTGATGACCTTTGCCGTGGGCCTTGCCATGGGCATGGGTCTGTACAACGCGCCTACGGTCGTGGAATCGATCATGGGCTCCACCCTCTCGCACATCGCGGCCATGCCGGCCACCATGCAGTTCATCTCCAACGGACTGAGCCTGTTCTAACCCTCCCTTTAACGCCCTCTCCTTTAAGCGGTAGCCCTGGAGCTACCGCTTTTTGTTGGTGGCTCTTTTTGACCACTAACACTTGCATCATTGAAAACCCGTGAGACGTTGGTAATACACCCCTTGAGATGCGCGAGGTCACGTCCATGCAAACCGCTACTGCATTACACCTTTCTGATCAGATCTGGCTGGCCCAGTACCACTTGAACCTTCAGACCTGGAGCGCCTTCTTTCTGGCGCGTCTTCGCGGGCTGGATTCGATACGGCTGCGGGTACTGGCAGGACAGGTGCCGGTCTATGAGGCGGGCCGTTATATCGATGCCTTCGACCTGTATCACGCCATCGAAAAGCGAGCCGGTACCTCTCATATTGCGGAGCAGTGGGAATACGAGGTGGCCTGCGAGGTGCATCGGGTTGCTGAAGGAATGTCGGCCTCGGATGCCGAGGTACTTCTGTATGCGTCAGGATTAAATGGCGTCTCGCTCGATAAGCTTGAAGACGCGTCACTGAAAGCAATTGCAGAAGCGCGGGAAGCTTTGGAGGGTGCCCTGGAAAATATTCCTTTTATTTGACTCTAGTGAGGTCCATTGGGAGGTTTCAGGTGATAGCTCAAGCCACGCCTATGGCTAGCAGTAACGGGTATTTCGAACTCTTGCTGGCAGCTGCAATAGCCTGCGCACAGCACAGGCTCCTACTTTCAATCCATCCTTGCTCGGAGCCTGATACCGATGCTGGAAAGACTTGCAGTGCAGCGGTGTATAGCGCTGTCGTTGCACTTGAGCGGTTGGCAAGGCATTGCCGGAAGACGGGGCGAGATGCTCGGCACTCGCCCCTCTTTGATGCTTTTGGTGATCTGGCCTATATCTACGAGACAACCTTTGAGCATGGCCGGGCTGTGCGTTGCGATGACCTGAGTCCCGAGGCTATTCGTATAGCCCTCGATCGTGGCAACACGCTGCTTTGTGCGGAAGGAGAGATCAGGGTTTCCAGACCTCGGGAAATCACCGACGAATATGGCATGCCACGCTGGGGCTATTTAACGGAGGTGCGTAACAAAAAGGGCAAGGTGTGGAGATTTGAGGAGGCTGATCCGGCAAGCCTCGCTCAGGCGATTTATGCACTATTGGCATCCTCCCCGCCCTAAAGCTCACCGCTTGTACAGCACTTAGGAGCCATTTCCAGCGCACACAAAAAACCCGCCGAAGCGGGTTTTTGCTGACCTGACTCAATATCCGTATCAAGCTGCCATCCTGGCCTGGTCATCATCCTTGACCTGACTAAGCGCGTCCTGCGCTCCATCCAATGCGCATAGATTAGTGATCTGCCGCTGCTGGAGAAAGAGTCGCTTTTCCTGTCGTCGTGTAAGCCTTTTGCTATAACCAAATACGCTGATCAGTCCCCCTGAACGGGGCCTAACTCGGTACACTCTTTCTTTTCAGGAATGCGCCAATGCTCATTGTCCGTCTGCAAAGTGGTGTGACCTATACACTGGAAAAATCGGTAGGCAATGCTGGCAAGCATGGCATCTGGGAGTTTCACCGAAGTGCCAACTCCTACATGCGTCCGCCGGATTACACCCCGTTTCGACATGCCGCAATCCTTCCGGCTGAGCCTGCCGATGGCCAGTCGGTCAGCCTGTCAATCTGCAAACCCGGTATGCCCGAGGAGCAGTGGATAGAGGTAGGCGAGGGGACTGCAACCTACGATTCGGATCGCTGATCCATTGATCGAAATGGCCGAGCTGAATCATCCTGTGCTATTTAAGAAGGCCAATGATTACTGTAACCACCAAGATGATAGTAAGGCCGCTTATGATAGTCATTGCTGACACGGATCTTCTTTGAGCTTTCGGTGCTATAGGCTCTTTGGGTTGTGCTTGAACCGCTCTCTGAGCTTTACGCTCAGCTCGATACCAATCCCTATCATACATACCCATTTATGGGCTTGCTCCCTGTTGTTTTAAAGATCCATTATGGCGCTTACTTACTCGAATACTATTAATGATAAATGTACATTTATCGATCAGTATTGCTCACGAGCGTTTCAATATCTTCAGCAGCTTGCAGCCAGAAATCAGTAAGCCTGCCAGCCTCTTCGGCAAAGTCAGGCTCAGTTACATGGCTTCTGAGATAGTCTACGCATCTGATTGATGAAGTTCTGGCCTCAGCGGCTAGTGTACGAAAATCTTTTGGAGGAGTAACAGGAGTCTGCGTCTCTACAAACCGATCTCTAGGGAAGGCATTACCCGCTATACCCATTGCAAGAAATCCAAATCCAGGCACATCTGGCTTTTGATCGAAGAGGTTTGCTATTCGTAGAATCCAATCTGAACTTGGAGCTATCTGCTTCAATAAGAACCAGATAACGGTAATTAGTCCGTATATCCTGTCTAGACCAGTGTTATTCAATCCAATTAAGTTGAAGTAACCTTTTTTTGGTAATTTCAATGTCCGAGGATTCGTTCTGTTGCATACTCTTGAATGATGAGCACATCGATTACGCAATACGTACAAATTAATAAGCCAATTTTCAAGTACGTTACGCTCGGTGATTCCAATCCGATTACAAATCAGGTCTTGGTTCTTACCGTTTAACATGCTGTAAAACTTGGACAGACTCCCAAAATCCCAGACCTCAGCTGCTACCCAAATCGGTATTGGCTTTCCTGCATTTCGATGCGAGACGATGCTATCTTCATGGCTTTCCTTGATCCGCTTCTCATGATTAACAAGCCAAGCATCATAAGAAGGTACCTTTCCAGTCTGGCCGGCAGATGAAAATGCATCTCGAGAAAAGTTCTTCTTGTCTAGGTGGCAGAGAGAGTTGCTACGGCCCAGCTCATGCGCGGTTACTGTTCTAAAGTACACTTCTATTCGTTCGAGAGCATCCAGCAGTTCCAGACGAAGCTTTTTATCAAACAAATAGAAATCATAGACAGCATCAAATGAGGTTCCGGGACGAAACTCATCTCGATACACACGAGTGCGACCATCTTGTGTAAAGTATCGTGCGCCGTGCCAATAGCCAGAGAGACGGTAGTAGCCTACCTGAGTGACTTTCCGTATGGCTCGCTGCCTGTCTTCAATGACCATGCCTCTGGCACGCAGCTGATCGACCTGCTCGTCATAATCTAAGAACGGCTTAGCTTGCTTTAATAGCTGTTCCATAGCGCAACTTTCTTCGAGCAAAAAAAAGGCCAAATTGTCACTGATGCTAGACCAGGAGAGAATTTGGCGCTGTTGATCCAAATCATACAGTGACTGAAGCAAAAGTCAAGAGGAGGGTTAACTGCCAAGGGCTTGTATGCGGCTCTTTTCTATAAGGGTCTAAGATCTTTAATCATCATCTCTAAAGGCCCTGTCTTAGCTCCAAGGTGTACAAGCTTTTCCAGGTTATCTGGAGAAAAAAAACGCTTCCCGGCCTCTACAATTTCTTCAGCTCTAGCCCTGTGCTGACGAACTTCACCTACCCATTTGGCAGTTGCATGCAAGTGGTGCCTACTCATGGCTTCGATATCGGAGATACTGGTTTTGCTCAGCTCACGCATTGGCTGAATATAGTTTGTAACAAGCATATCTTTGAGGCGGGCTTTTAGGAAGGACAGACCATCAAGCGTCGCTAGGTGAACTAGTTTCGTTGGCCATGGATCACCAGGTTTGCGTGGGTTCGTTTCAAAATATGCTTCTGCTTCAGCAGCCGTCATCGGTATAGGTTCTTCGATTCGGGTGTTACCGACTTCTGCTCTCCGCTTTAGCTTATGAAACACATCAACATCTATTGCTCCTTGAAGACGTATCTTGAGTTCCTGAAGGGTTTGATACTCATTGGCTAGCAACTCAGCTGCAGGCAATTGGAGCGACATTTCATTTAAGAACCCATTGATCGAATTGATTCGACGTCTACGGGCCACTGCTTGATCTATGCGCTGTTTTTCACGAGTAAATGTCAGACCAAAGTGGTTTTTTCCGCAGTACCCACCAATAGCTGTTTCCAGCCCATCGCTTGTCGTAATGAGATAGCCAGTTAAATGAGCTTTATGACACGAAGCAATGCCACAATGAATTTTTTCAAGAAAACGATAAGGTGCAATAACCGTCCCAAAGCGTCGGCTTCCGTTTGGATGAAAGGTTAGAGACGGTTGAAATGCTGGGCGTGAGGTTAGATCTTCATAAGTATCGATGAGCACTGGATCTGTATTCAAAGACGTGGCCTCCGATGCATATTATTATTGATATCTATTAGCTATCACTGTATATAAGCACAGCCACAAAAATCCGCAAGTAAAACCGTCTTTACACACCGTAACAAGACAACCTCAGACGTACTAAATGCGATGCAGATTGATCCTTCGCAGTAGCCATCCCCAGAAAATATTTTATTTTTTTATACCCAAACCTCGTGGTTGGTACCCGCGCGGGTATCAACCACGACCATAGCCCGGCCCCTCTTGGGTTTACGCTTGCAGACCTCACACTTAGTGTTCCGAGGTCTGCATGTCTCGTCCAACTTTCAACCTTGCGCTCGCGTTGGTAGTGGGCCTCGGCTTAGCCGAATCGGCCCTGGCTGCAAAGCCTATTACCCCCCAGACCATCGAACAGGCCGCAAAGACCATTACCGGGCAGGCCAGCCTTCCGGTGGATGGCATGAAGGTGCTCCAGTCCGAGGGCAAGCTCTACTTCATCAGTGGCAACGGTCGGTATGTCTTCAGGGGTGAGGTGTTTGACACCTGGCTACAAAGCCATATCGACACTATTGCACAGGCGCAGGAGTCCTCCTCGCGCATCCTGCTCTCGAAGATGGGCGTCAAGGTTGATGACCTGCTTTCCATACGCATGGGCCATGGCGCAAAGGAAGTGGTGTTCTTTACCGATCCACAGTGCTCCTACTGCCATGCGCTGGCCAATGAAGCCAACCAGTACACAAGCGAGTTCACCTTTGTGTTTGTGCCGGTCCCTGCGCTGGGCGATGAGTCCAATCGCCTGATCAAGCGCCTGGCCTGCGCAAGAGATGAGCGCCAGCAGCTCGATGCCCTCCTGAACGGCACGATCGAGCAACTCGAAACGCTCAACAAGTGCCCCGAAGAGAAATACGCCAAGTCCCTGGTGACCGCCAACCTGCTCGGTGTGGACGGTATTCCGTACCTCATCAGCGATGACGGCCGGGTTTCGCGTGGGCGCCCGAAAAACTTCGAAGCATGGCTTAGTGGCAAGGGGGATCAGTAATGGAGTTTATCAGCGTAAGAGAAGAGTACGCCGAGGGCATTATCCCGCGCGAGGTCAGGGCCTCCCAGCTCTCACCGGTGATCGCCTATGACGAGGAAAAGGAATACTTCTTCAACAACGACGGCACCATTGGGGTTGGCTTTATGTGCCGGCCGCTGCCGGGGGCGGACCAGGGACTGCAGGACCGCATCAACAACATGCTCAATCAGGCCTTTCCCAACGACACGATCATCTCGTTTCTGCTGTTCCTGTCGCCGGAGATCGAGGCGTCACTGGGGTCGATGGAGCAGCTGCGGGAAAACTTTCATCACCCGCTTCTGAGCGAGATCGTCAAGAACCGCGTCAGCTTTCTTAATCACCATACCCGTGAGCCCATGATTTCCCGTGGCCGCAAGGGCTACTTCAACAACGGCGTCATTCATGACCAGAAGCTGGTGATTACCCTCAAGATCCCGATCAAGGATCGCCTGCCGGGCAAGAAAGAACTGGAGGAGCTGTTTACGGCTGCGGAAAAGCTGGAGTCCTCGCTCAACAATATCGGCTTTGCGCCGCGCAAGCTTGACGCCGACCTGCTCAAGCGCACCATGACCACCCTGCTCAACTGGGGCGAGCGCTCCAGCTGGCGCCTGGGTGAGGAGACATGGGATGAGACCTCGCCCATCAATGAGCAGATCTTTGACTATGACACCGACGTTGAGGTGAAAAAGACCCATCTGCGCATGGGCGATACCTACGCCAAGATCCTATCGGCCAAGCGCCTGCCCAAGACCATGTTTTTTGGTGACGCCATCGGCTATGTCGGAGACCTGAGCGGGCAGGGGCAGTCGATCAAGGAAAACTACGCCATCTGCTGCAACGTGTACTACCCCAATGTGCAAAAGCAGAAGAAAAGGCTGGACCGCAAGCGCACCCTGACGGTGAACCAGGCCTTTGGCCCGCTGCTCAAGATCGTGCCGGTACTGGGCGAGAAAAAGGAGAGCTTTGACGTACTCGAAAGCTCCATTCAGGCCGGTAATCGCCCGTTGCGCATGAACTACTCGGTCATCATCTTTGCGCCCACACTAAAGCGCGTGGAATCGGCGGCCACCGCCCTTCAGGATATCTGGGCGGAAAGCAAGTTCACGATGATGCAGGACAAGTTTATCCAGATGCCCATGCTCATCAACTCGCTGCCATTCGGTGCCGATCACAAGGCGGTTATTGAGCTGAACCGCTACAAGACCCTGACCTCCGAGCACGCCACGGTCCTCCTGCCGCTTTTTGGGGAATGGAAGGGCACCGGCACGCCTCATGTCGGGCTGGTCTCGCGCAACGGGCAGTTCATGTCACTGTCCCTGCACGACTCGGAAACCAACAAGAACGGCGTGATTGCAGCGGAGTCCGGTTCAGGCAAGTCGTTTTTTGCCAACGAACTGCTGACCGCCTACATGAGCGAGGGCGCGCAAGCCTGGGTGATCGATGCAGGCAAGTCCTACGAGAAGCTCTGCGACACGCTGGAGGGGTCCTACGTCCAGTTTGGAGAGTCTTCCAACATATGCCTGAACCCCTTCGATATCGTGGTGGACTACGAGGAAGACGAGGATGCCCTGGTCGCGCAGGTCATGGCCATGGCTTCGCCCAAGGGCAACCTTGAGGAATTTCAGATTGCTGAGACGCGCCGGCTCATGGGCGACATCTGGAGACAGAAGGGCACTGCGATGCTGGTGGACGACATTGCCGAGGCCTGCCTTGCCCATCATGACCAGCGCGTAAAGGATGTGGGCAGCCAGCTGTATGTGTTTACCAAGGACGGCAGCTACGGCAAGTACTTCCATGGCCGGAACAACATGCAGTTCACCAACCAGTTCACGGTGCTTGAGCTGGATGAGCTGCAGGGCCGCAAGCACCTGCGCCAGATTGTGCTGCTCCAGCTGATCTACCAGATCCAGCAGGCGGTGTATCACGGTGATCGCAATCAAAAGAAGATCGTCTTTATCGATGAAGCCTGGGACCTGCTCAAGGAGGGCGATATCTCAGAGTTTATGGAGCACGCCTACCGCAAGTTCCGTAAGTATCAGGGGTCGGTGCTGATCGCCACGCAGTCCATCAATGACCTGTATGAGAACCCGGTAGGCCGGGCCATTGCCGAGAACAGCGCCTTCATGTTCCTGCTGGGACAGACCAGCGAAACGATTGAGTCAGTCAAGCGCTCTGGCAGGCTAACCCTAACCGAGGGAGGCTTCAGTCTGCTCAAGACCGTACACACGGTATCGGGCGTGTACTCGGAGATCTTTATCCGCGGCAAGTCAGGTGTAGGCGTGGGTCGGTTGATCGTGGGGCCGTTCCAGAAACTGCTGTACTCCACCGATCCCAATGACGTTGGCCAGATCGACCGCTACCGGGCAATGGGGCTGAGCGTCACCGACGCCATCTATGCCGTCATGCGCGACCGAGGCGATCTTGCCAGCAAGGTGGATGAGGAAGCCATCGAGCTTGCCGATTCCCATACCCGCATGCTGCGCAGCAATCGCCCCAGGGACAGCGCACCTCAGACGGGACCCCGACTGGTGCCACTCACGCTCCCCGAGGAGCCGGAGGCTACCGACGAAGAGTCTGCGGCAAAGCCTGTATCCACGCCAGCCACTGCCACCGCTGAAGAGGAGGTCACTCCATGAGCCAGTCAATAGCACACCCGATTGCAGACATCCCAGCTGCAACTGCGTCCAGAGAGCAACCCTCTACGGCTCCAGAAAGTACAGGTTCGTCGGCCAAACCCTCCTCAAGCCATGTTCCCCTTGAGCAAAGCTCGATGACGACCTTGCAAATGCTCATGCTGGTGGCACTAGTTAGCCTGTTCATTATCTGCGGCATTCTTTTCAAGCGGATCGTGGCGCTTGAGACCAGCCAGCCTTCGCTCGTGGTGGTGGACTTTGTGGCGCTGGCGCAGCGCTACAGCCGGGAAGGGGCATCTGCCGAACAGGTGGCACAGATCATGGCCAACACCAACCGGCGCGTGCTTGAACTCAAGGCGCAGGGCGTCACGGTGCTGGATGCCCGAGCGGTCCTAACCGCTCCTGATGATCTGTATCTGCCTGTAGAGCAGCTAACGGCGTCTGGCCCATCCGCCAGTGGTTCCTCCGCTGGCGTTCCTGCACTTAATCCCCTGTCAGCCCCTGCGAGGACTCAGCCATGAGTTACCGAAACGATGCTGCCATGCGTGAGCAGCTAGCCCAGATCATTCTGGCCAACTGCAAGATTACCTTCAGGCTCAAGAGTGAGACAGACAGCCCTGTACAGGATGTACGGGATGGTGCGGTCCTTGGGCAGGCCTCCACTGACTTATCGGGAGAGGACCGTCATGAGAAGGTTTGATCGTATCGTCAACAAGAAGGAGTCCTGGGGCCGCTTCACGGTCAAGATGGCCCTGACCACGGCGCTGATCGTGGGCAGCGGGGCCATGTTCTTTTCCCGCTTTACCTTTGCCTATGACCCGCAACAGGTCATCAGCATCAAGGGCTACAGCTTTTACCTGATCGATCGCGGCGACAAGAGCATGGAGAAGGGCAAGCTCTACGCCTTTCACCCCAAGGTCATTCCGGGCATCTACACCCCTGAGCATCGACTGGTGAAGTACCTGCGTGGCGTGCCGTCGGATCAGGTCGAGATCAACCTCAAGGAGCAGGTCAAGGTCAACGGCGAGATCGTGGCCGTGGGCCTTGTTCATGCCGACAAGCTCGGGCGCTCGCGCTCGTCCTTTATCGGCAAGGGCACGCTGGGTCCCAACGCCTACTGGTTCATGGGGGATGCCCCGCTTTCCTTTGACTCCCGCTACTGGGGCACCGTGACCAAGGAGCAGATCATTGGACGCTCATATCCCTTTTTCTAGGGCCATGCTGGCTCTTTCACTGGTACTGGGGGCAGCTCAGGCCGCCCCTGGTGCAGACCTTCCGGATCTTGCAAACATGCCGCCGGAAATCGAGCAGGGGCGCGACCTTCGCACCTTCCTGACGCCCCGGCAGGACACCGAAAGAAGCGCAGTGGTAGGCAGTACTCATCTGGGCAGCACGGCGCTGACTGCTGAGGATCAGGCCATTGTGGAGCAGGGCAAAGCTATTAGGCAGGGTGCTGGCGCAGCCATTGACCTCAATATGCTCAAGAACTCTTCGATGGACAAGGCCATGGGGGAGGCCACCGAGCTGGTGCGCTCAATGGAGGAAACCGATCCCACGCTACGGGCGGCCAAAATGGAAGCGCGCAAGAACGAGACCTATGCCCATCACTCCATGCTTCTGTTTGTCTCGCTCTCCCTGGGCAAGGCGGCGCTCAAGGAAGTCTTCGAGATGGCCTCCGAGCGTCAGGATGTGGTGCTGGTATTTCGTGGCGTACCGGAAGGCATGAAGCTCGACGAAGGGATGAAGCACTACCAGCATCTCATTGCTGAATACGACCCGCTGCCCAACCTCGTGATCGATCCTACGTTGTACCGTGACTTCAAGGTAGTTGAAGTCCCAACGATTATTGCCATGGACGATACCGCCCATGATGAATTTGTGGATCGAAAGGTGCTGGCGCGGGTAGAAGGCTTGAGTTCACCGGAATGGCTGGAAAAGCAGGTCGCCGAGGGCCAGACCGGCGATCAGGGCCGCCGGGGGCCGGTCATGGAGATTGCCGAGCAGGACCTGATCGAGATGATGCAGGAGCGCGTGGCCTCGGTGGACTGGGAAGCCAAAAAGCAGGCTGCCGTCGGACGGTTCTGGCAAAAGCAGCAGTTCAACTACATTCCGCCTGCCTCACACTCGCGTACCCGCACCATCGATCCCAGCGTGACCGTGCTGCAGGATCTGACTGGCGCTGACGGCAAGGTCCTGATGAAAGCCGGTACGGTACTCAACCCGCTGGATCAGGTGCCCTTTATGCAGGCGCTGGTGATCTTTGATCCATCGGTACCGGGCCAGATGAAGATTCTTGACCGTGTTCTTCCTGAACTGGCCAAACAGCCAAACATCCGGCAGCTGACCTATCTGGCTACCCAGATGGACAAGGAGCAGGGCTGGAAAGGGTATACAGACCTCTCCAACCGTTTCGAAGCGCCGGTGTACCTGGTGACCAAGGAAATCATCGAGCGCTTCGAGATCGAGCATACCCCCAGCATCGTGACCAGTGACGGCAAGGTGTTTGTGGTCAAGGAGCTGACAGCCAAGAACGGGAGTGCGCTATGAACATGCAAATCTCTCGTTTTTTGTCGGCATTGGCTTTCTCCTTTCTGTGCTGGATGTCATCTGCCAATGCCGCCGTGGGCTGTTACAGCGGTGATGTGATTGGCCCCAAGCTGATTACCGATATCTGCTGGGACTGCTTGTTTCCCCTGCGGGTTGCCGGTGTGTCTATCTCCGGTGAAACCAGCGGTGTGCCGGAGGGCGCCAGCAAGAAGTCGGCCTGCATGTGCTGGGACACCAACAACGTCCCGCGTCCGGGTATCAGCTCGGGTATGTGGGAGCCAGCGCGTCTGGTGGAATTCCAGCGGGTACCGGGCTGCTCCTCCGTACTTAACGGCGTGCGCTTTCCCTTTGACCGCACCTTTCAGGGCACGCATGGCTATGGCAGTGGCGGCAAGCAGGACGGCATGTTTATGCACTACCACTACTACGCCTTTCCGCTGTTGGTGATTCTGGATCTCTTTACCTCGGGCTGGTGCCAGAACGACGGCTACATGGATCTGGACGTGATGTACATGTCCGAGCTGGACCCGACCTGGAACAACGCCGAGCTGGCCTTTTTCGCCAACCCGGAAGCGGCCGCGGTGGCCAACCCTGTCGCAGCCACTGCCTGTAGCGCTGATGCCGTGGCGTCTGCTACCGGCAATCCTATTGAAAGCATGTTCTGGTGCGCGGGCAGCTGGGGCACCTTGTACCCGCTGGTCGGCAGCGTGCCGGGCAATCGGGGCGTGATCAAGGGCAGCTCGCTCCTGAGCGCGCGTGTGCTGGCGGCGCTGCATCGTCGTGGGCTGGCCTACGGCACCATGGGGGATGGCGCCATGTGTGGCGGTGAGATCACACCAACGCTTCCCAAGAGCCAGTACAAGCTATCCATCCTGCATCCACTGCCCGAAACCAAGAAGGGCCACAAGATTGGCGAGTCCACGCTGATCTGGGGGCAGGCCAGAACCATTCCAGCCGAAGGACAGGACCCGATCTACACGATCTGGCGCTGGAAAGACTGCTGCATGACTCAATAGAGGCCAACCACCCATGAATAGAGCCGGACTTGTTTACCGCGCCACGGCCTGGGCCATGACAGCCCTGATGCTCTGGATGCCAATCGACCAGAAGCATGCGCAGGCGGCGGACATGGCAGCGGTTGGAAAGGCCGCTCAGGAATTTGGCAAAGAGATCACGCCTAATCCCTCTGACCTGGCCACCTACAGCGAGGATGGCACACTCACGCTACCGGGCGCCAACACCTCCCTTAACGTCAATGAGCTGTTTCCGGGCGGTACCGGTGATGAGGTCAACAAGTACTTCCCCCATGCCGCAGACCCTACCGACCTTCAGCAGCTATACAACGAC
Source organism: Pseudomonas sp. MAG002Y (assembly GCF_019400845.1). Taxonomy (NCBI): domain Bacteria; kingdom Pseudomonadati; phylum Pseudomonadota; class Gammaproteobacteria; order Pseudomonadales; family Pseudomonadaceae; genus Pseudomonas; species Pseudomonas sp. MAG002Y. The sequence continues at coordinate 61,371 of NZ_WOEJ01000022.1, forward strand.
GGCGATGCGATGAACTCGGCGGGCACCGAAGCCCTGAGTACGCTCAGGTCCGAGCAGGACAGCGGTGAGGTGTCGTTGCAGGGACAGGCTTTTGAAGTGGTTCAGGGTGCGCGAGCGGTGGGCAAGATGGATCTCACCAACGATCCCATGATGAAGCAGACCAACCAGCTGTATACGGCCACCGACAGTGCTGACGGACTGTTTCCTGATTGTGATGACGGCACTGACCCGACCGCCAGCACCAACAAGTTCCAGCAGTGCACCCGGCCCAACATGCCCAACGGCCAGTGCGAGGCAGACCATGACTATACCGTGGGCGTGATCGAGCACCATGCAGGCCCAGCCAACCTCAACTCCTGTGGTGCAGGCTGCATGCAGCTGTGGATCGGCGAGGTAGGTGACAACTACTGGTCCGGCAACTGTTCGATCAAGGAGCAGTACACCGAAGTCACGGTGATCAATCCCGAAGCGGTGATCAGTGCCCAGCTGGAGTACGCCAAGTGGGACGACTATATGCAGGTCTGGGTAGGGCCTGCCGGTCAGGAAAAACTCATCTGGCAGGGCCCCAACAACAACTTCCCACCGGAGACGGCTGGCGCCTGTGAGCTGAACACCAGCTGGACCGCCAACCCCCTGGTAGATGTCACCAGCCTGTTCAAGAACGTCAAGGCGGGCTCCACGGTGCGCTTCAAGATCCGCGTCTCGGTTACTGGGGAAGGGGAAGGCTATGGGCGTATCCGGCTTAACTATGACTCGACCAAGGCGGTAAAGGACAACGGCTGGGACCCGGCTGATTGTCTGGCGCGTACCAAGGAGGCAACCAAGCACTACAGCGACATCTCCTACAGCTGCACAGAGATGCCGGCGCTGGATTCAGCAGGCTGCATGACCCAGAACGGCGTCAGGGTGTGCGAGAGTGATTTCGCAAGTACCGGGCTTTCGGGTATCTCGCCCATGTGCCGCAGCATGACTGCCACGATCGATGCCAGTAAGTCCATAGACGGCTATGAGGACACCTGCACCCCTCTGGCTGACAATCCCCAGTGCGGGCTGGTAAAGTCGGTGTGCAGTGAGGCCACCGAGACCGGTGAGTGCATTCGCTTTACCGAGACCTATGACTGTGGTGCGGCGACCTCGAATGTGGCGTGCAAGCTCAAGATTGATCTGGCCGAGGCGTTTCCGGGGTGCGTGGACAATCCCGAGGCCTGCCAGCGTTCGGTGAGCTGCATGGGCGCAGAGTGCATAGGCATCACGCGAGAGGTGAGTCAGGACTTCGACAAGGCAGCATCGCTGCTTCAGGCGGCGCAGTTCATGGGCGAGGATCTGGCCTGTGCCGAGGCCGATGCCACGACCAACGTTGAGTGCGAGATCTTCAAGGCCGAACCGGGTGAGTGCAAGAAAGCCATCGGCGGATCGGTGGACTGCTGCGAGCAGCCAACCAACGTCTCGGTAGGCGACTACCTGGCACTGGTCCTGGCGGTACCCAAGATCGACTCAGCAATCATGAGCATTGAAAGCGGAAGTGCATTGGGCACCATCCAGAGCAGCTACGCCACCTTGCGTAACCCCGTGGTCAATACCTTCCAGCCCATCACCAAGCCGTTTACATCGTTTTACGATGGAATTATTGGCCTAAAGAATAAAGCCATCGAGACAGTTCAGAAGGAGCTAGCCGCTCAACTCAACAATCTTTTCTATAAAGCAATGGGCACGGCAGTTGAGCAAGGAGGTACTGGAGCAGCTAGCGCAGCCGCTAGCGAGGCTACAGATGTTGCTTTGAGTAAAACTCCGGGCGGTACTGTAGTTCAGGGGGCATCGAGTGCTTTGGGCTTTCTGATGACCATCTACACTTATTACGTCATTGCCATGGTGATTATGGAAATGATCTGGGAATGCGAGCAGGAGGAATTCGAGCTCAATGCGCAGCGTGAGCTGGGCAACTGCCACAAGGTCGGCAAGTACTGCAAGACAAAGGTAGCGGGACTCTGTATCGAAGAGCGCGAGTCGTATTGCTGCTTTAACTCACCGCTGTCCCGCATCATTCAGGAGCAGGCCAGACCTCAACTCGGCAAAAACTGGGGCAAAGCCAAGGAGCCGGAGTGCGGTGGGCTTACAATCGATGAGATTGGCCAACTCAACTGGGACACCATTGACCTTACTGAATGGGTCAATCTCCTGAACCTGCACAACCTCTATCCGACTACCGAAAACGTTACGCTGGAAACGCTCACAGGGCAGGGCAGTCTCCTGAACACCGACCAGCTGCGTGAAAACAGCGTGGACCGTACTGTCCGGGCTACCAATGAGGTAGACCTCAAGGGCGCGGCCAAGCGAGCAACGGATGCGATGGCCGCACCAGGAGGGCTGCAGAATTAAACGGGACAACTAGTGGTACGAAGAAAGGGGACCTATTAGGTCCCCTTTCTATTTACACCCTGTTAAATCCCTTTTGATTCCTTGAACCTCTGGATGGCAGCGCACAGGGCCTGGGCTCTGGCTAGCGCATCCTGATACATGCCTGTATCCCTTGATATCGGCTTGTTGAGGTTCAGGTACAGGTACAGCGCAGGGCGGTAGGCGGTGACCAATTTGACCGCCAGCATGAACAGCGTCCTGCTCTGAAGCTCCTCCCACGGAAACAGCTGCCTGTCTTCTTCAGTTAGCGTCTCGATGACTTCGACCGAGATGATCTGATCAGGCGCGAGGGACTTGCGGCCAAACACGCACTTCCGGTGATTCGCAGCGACAAACACCGGGAAGCCATGCTCGGTGTAGCACTGGCCAACGGTAAAATTGATCAACCGTCTGGCCTTTGTGCCAAGGTGAGCAATCAGGTTCTTTTGCAAGTCTGGATCATAAGGGTCTACCGATACGGTTTGCGGCTCGATCTTGAGCAGTGCCGGCCCTCTGACTCGCAGTCTGGCCAGCGCCTCGATCGCTTCCTGAAGCTCATCCTTTTCTTCTGACTTCGCTGTCATGGACTGAGCCTCACTCAAGCGTCAGGCACGACGAAGTAATGCACTTCCCCTTTATGGAAGATCATGGGGGGCGAGACCTTACGCACCGGCGCGGCGTAGACATATGCCCAGTCTGGGAGATGCTTACTTACGTTAAGCAGGAAGGTTTGCTTGTCAAAAGCATCAGCATCATATGTATCCTCAAACAACACTCCATCCCTTGCGCCGAAACGGTATACCTCTCGCTGGTTAGATACCGCAACTTTAGGGGCTTCTGATTCTTTAGGCGTTTCTAGTTCAGCAGTAAAAAGACACTTTCTGCTAGGAGCCTCAGCACTTTTTGCACAGCCTGGCCCTACGCCTGCAACCTTGTAACGCTTGCCAAGAAAATCTTCATAGATAACTGGAGAGGCTACAAAGCCTTCCATCTCTTCAAAGGCCTTCTTGTAGGCCTCACCCACCATTTTCGCAAACTTGTCCGAGGCCTGGTCTTTATTCCCCAGACTCATCGGCGCGAATGCTATCACTGCATCTTTTTGCTCCGGTGCCGCAGGGCTAAACAACCACGCAGCCAAACCTACTCCAAGCGCAGCACCACCGCCCATGTTGAAGCCGTGGGAGGAGGCCAGCACGCTTGTGTTAAGGCCAGCGTCGGTTACAGAACTCAACGCCGCGTCGTACTGAGCCTTGGGTACCTTCTGATCCTCAAGGCGCAGTCCGCCTGCGGTTGCTACCTGCCTGGCATAACTGCCGGTGGGCTCTGAAGAAGTGCTGGCACATCCGGTCATGATGGCCGCGGTCAGCAGTACAGATGCAATCTTTAATGTGTTCATGGTTGTTCTCCCCCGTTCCCTTGAAACTACCAATAGATGTCCTGTGAGCAAGTCTGGCGCTAAAAAAAGAGCGACCTAAGCCGCTCAATATAGACACTCTTCATGGATCTCGCCTAAACCGGCACCGGCTCTGTAAGGTCGTCCTCAGAATCGGGATCACCTTTTTTTCTCAAGTCCCCTGGCCTGGACTCGCTGGCTCCCGGCAACGCATCGTCAATACCGTCCTGAGGGTTCATTGCTTCGTTCAACGAGGCGGCGGCATCGTTTTCATCTGCTCGCGCAGGAGCGGTTTTGTCTACCTCCTCCTGCTTGCCCCGCTTGTGAGCGTCAATGCGGGCATTTTTCTCGATGCTGATGATGCGGCTGGAAAGGCGAGAGATATTGTTGCGCCAGTCATGCAGGGCTTTGGTACGCTGACGTGACTCCAGAAAGCCATTCATCCACAGGACGTCGATCATCTTGACCATGTGGTCGAACTTAAGCAGCAGTTTGGCGTACTGCATGGCTAGAGGACTCGTAATGTCTGCATGGTAGATGGCCGGATTCGAGTAGCCGGAATTCTCATCAAGCTCATGCTTCTTGTTGAGTTCGGTAATCTGAGCAATCTGCTTGTCGATCAGATCTTCACTGTTCTTGATGAGTTTACTGATGGTCAGAAGCGCCTTGTCGACTAACTTTTCCTCTCCAATGATCTGCAGGATCACTTCAATGGAAAAGCACGAGTAGGAGGTGCGACTGAAAGTACGTTCAAACATTTTTTGCGCGTGGTCAGATGCAACCTCAATTGACCGTCGCAGTATGGGCCGGGAATAGCTGCTGGGCATAACCGACGTGCGGGTGAGCTGAATGGTTTTTTTTCCTGATGGCTCGGGTATTGAACCGGGCGGAATGGTCATATTATTCATAAAGCAACCCCTGTGGATTAGTGCAAGGATCACCGTACTACAGGAAATGCCGTCCAAAGCCTCGTGGTTGATACCCGCGCGGGTACCAACCACGGGTTTTAGGGTCAAATATTTTCGAAAATTCGGTTTGACAGATCAGCCGTCTTGGACTTGTCACGCATTGGCTACACGTTAATGAAGTGTCTGGTAGACGCCTTCTATAACCTGCTTCGAACGAAGCCAAACCCATAGCGCCCGAATGATAGCCATCGAGGCATCGTCAGGGTGCCCTCCCTCTGGACAGGCTGCCTTGAGCAGCTTCTCGTTTCCCTTCCAGAGGCCAAACTCGTTGCGGATGGCCATGCCCAACCCATAGTGGCAATGGATCAGCTCTTCTTCCGGCATTTCGCGAACGGTACTCTTGGATTCTTCACTGAGCATGGCCAGGAGCTGCTCGACGGCTGACTCGACAGTGGTGGGCCAGCGTTCTGTGTCTGGGATAGCTGGATCTTGCATGTGGAAGTCCTCGTGAAGCGGTGAATCTGTAGTTTCACTACTACCGTACCCCACGAACCTCTGGATGCAAGTCCGCTTGATCGCACCTTGCCACGCTTGCATCGGCGAGATTCTGAAGTATTTTCAATAGAGCCATCCCAATCCGGAGCGCAAAGTATGAGAACCGTAGAAGAGTCCGAAATATATCTGGCCGAGCTACGCGAAGAACAGCAAAAACAGCATGCTGAATTCCTCAAGCAGTGCGAAAGAGCTTCTACATTAAGCTGGAAGGAAATTGCACTGGTCATCGGGTCGCTTACCGGCACAGCCGTGCTGACACTCACTGTCCTGCACATCCTCGACTGTACTTGCTAGCGCTTTTTGATTTTGTTTGTTTTGGTGCCCGCGCGGGTACCAACCACCGCTGTTCAATGCTGAAAAATTCGCTACTCTTGCTTTCACGTGGCAGCTACCACGTTAAGCCTCAGCATCCTTTAAGCAGTATCACGTGAGCCTTGCGCTCAACGTTATCGCACCACCAGCCCGCGCTTTTTCTTACGCGCAGGGTTTTCCATGTCCTCCTAAAACCGATTAGCCAAGCGCCGTTGAGCTGAGTTGTCGCTCCGCAACTTTGGTTAATCGGTTTCTCTCCCCTGTGGAGTGAAAAGAGGCTGCATACCTCCTAACGATGCAAAATTAGCAACATCCTTTAGCTGTTCTTTTAATAACCCCTCGGGGCGTCACTGCCCCGTCCGGGGAAAAGTGCGCTCTGAGATTATGGAGCGACACTCGCATGAAAAAGGTTAAATACAAGGCACTTGCCGAAGATCTTCGCAAGGTTGGCACGACGGCAGTAGCTGCTGGTCTGATCAGTGTATTCGTTAGCCCCTCGACTGGCCTGTCCATGTGCGCTACCTTGATAGGTACGGGCCTATGGTTTATAGGCATAGCCATGACGGTCGAGGACTAACTTATGAGCCAGACTGCTGCCGGATTATTAATTTACACGTTTGTGTTTATCACCATGGGCGGGACCGGTCTGTACGCCCTGTGGTGCCAGAAACGTTCCGAGTCAGAAGCCCGCAAGGCGCTTCGCGAACGTCATTCCTGATGCTTCAGACAAAAAGCCCCTTCTAGGGGCTTTTTTTTGCCTTATCCAAAAGCCGTCCGCTGGGCGGTTTTTTTATGCCTGTTTATACTGAAATAGCCTGACTGGCCGGATTGATTCGAGCTGCGCTGCTGAAAATTGCCTTAAACTTTCCCCAACTTTCTTCAAGTTCGTGCCCGCGCGGGTATCAACCACAGCTTTTGCCTTTCAAAAAATACGCTACTGTAAATCTATCACTCGCTCTGCGAACTGATAGTGGCTGCTACCACTTTAAGCTTCAGCAATATTCCCAATCTGGGGGACCACTCCCAGACACTGGTGAGTACCCCCTTCACTGAAGGAAACTCACCATGTATTCAATACTTCACCTCGTATTGTTTGTAGGCGCTGTAGTGTTCATTCTGGGTATAGGTTTTGGTGTGGCTTACTTGCTCGTCAAGTACTGCGTCTGGCTGACCCAGACACTTGAACAAGGCATCGTCCTCGGACTGCGACGGCTGGGTAAGCTCAGTCGTAAACTGGCATGTGTTATTGGTAAAAGAAGCTGGGCTTTGATCCAGCATCTGCTTACTCGTAAAGTAAAGGCTCCTGCGGCGCCAGCTCCGGCTGATGTTGTGGAAGCGGTCGCAACGCCCTGCTTCTCTGAAGAGAGCATGAATTGGGACCACTTAGAGAAGCCTACCTACTTGCGCCGGGGTCTCTTGATCTCTGTGTAATGTCTCCTCCGGTATCGCTCTGATCTGTTCATCCCCCTGGGGTGACGGATCAGACGATACCCCTCCAAGCCCCAGCGGCTTTTCAGCATCATCTGCATCTCGTGAACCTGATCGCCCAAGCGTACTGGCCTCCAGTGCCTTTGCGTGATCCGGTTTTTTACTCCCCGTGAGTAAAGAAGAGGCTGCATACCTCCCAACGATGCAAGATTAGAAATCTCTTTTAGCACCACCCTTTAGCGTTTCCCTTCAACCCCTCGGGGCGTCACCTGACTCCCCAAGGAGCTGGTGTGCCCGTTTTCTGGAGTCTCACCATGCAAGCAACAAACAACGGTCTGGTTAAGTTTCCGCTGGCGTCCACGTTCAATATCGAAGTGCGTGATAATGCGTCGATCATGGGCTTTGCGGATACCACCAACCCTTTTATCCCCGAGATCAACTCGTCCTATGTGTTCCGCAAGGAATTTGTAATCGAGTTTCGGGCATTTCTGCACCAACCTGATGGCGATGCCTACTACGTCACCGGGCCTACGGGCTCCGGCAAGACCAGTGGTATCACCGAGGTACTCGGTCGGCTTAACTGGCCGGTTCAGCAGGTAACAGCTCACGGACGTATGGAGCTGTCTGATCTGATCGGGCATCACGCTCTTGTGAGCGCGACACCTGGCGCAGCACCCACCATGCAGTTCATGCACGGGCCTCTGGCTCTGGCCATGAAGCATGGGCATGTGCTCCTGATCAATGAAATCGACATGATGGACCCTTCGGAGCTCTCGGGTCTTAACGACATTCTGGAAGGTCGCCCTCTGGTGATCGCTCAGAACGCCGGCGAGATCATCAAGCCCCATCCGATGTTCAGGGTGGTGGCGACGGGTAACTCTGTTGGGCAAGGTGATGCCTCGGGGCTGTATCAGGGCATCTCCATGCAAAACATCGCGTCAATGGACCGTTATCGTGTTGCTGTCGTGGATTATGACGAAGCCGTGGATGCCCTCATTCTTGAGTCAGCCTTTCCAAAGCTTCCGGCCATCCTGCGTAACGGCATGATCAAGGTAGCCCAGCATGTTCGCCAGTTGTTCAAGGGCGAAAACGGTCAGGGCGGCAGTATCAGCGTCACGATGTCCACCCGGACATTGAAGCGCTGGGCCACGCTTACCTGCATGTTCAAGGGACATCCCACTGCTTTGAAGTACGGTCTTGAAATGGCGCTCCTGCGTCGTGCCAAGCCCGAGGAAGTAACGGCGATCATCCAGTTAGCATCAGATGTCTTTGGCAGCGAATGGGCTTAAGGAGGATACCTCTGTGGTAAGTGCAACCTCCGAACGCTCATGCAACGTCAACTGGATGCTTGGAAAGTCCGTCCCACAACATGACGTACCCGTTGTCGCACAGCTCTTCTGCGACTCGTTTATGGACTCCCTGGAATTACTGGGTATTGCTAGGCCCCATGAGTCTCATCTGCTGTATCGGGATGATCTGGAAAAGGCCTGCATTACACGGGCAATGCTGGGTAGCCCTGGGGCTGGAGATAACAACTTCTGCCCTGAGAGCTTGAATGGTTCAGGTGAAATCTATCTGGAGGATGGCGTCTATCGTCCGCTTCTACTCCTGCTGAAAGCAGTGCGGGATGTAAAGCAGGCAGGCTATCTGCTGGAGGTTTTGCTTAGTGCTACCGCTGACTTTGAAGTGATCGAGGCAAGCTACATGGCCCTGACTCAGTTCATAGATCAGAACTGTCCTGATCCTGCTGTGCTGGATGGATTCATTGCCGATGCCATGACCCTGGGTCTGGATAAGTCGGTATGGGCCGCTCAGCTCGAAAGTGTGGCTGGAGAGGACTTCTACTTATAACCGTCGCTGGCAACAGCGATTCCCAACAGGGGTACTTACCCCTTTGGGTGGGTACCCCCTTCTTTTTGAGTAAGGAGGGTACTTATGAATCAGGTTGCTGAAACCTCTTGTGTGGGTAACGAAGCGTCTCTGGTTAACGTTGATATCTGTTGGTGGTTCCGGCATGCGCAAGCGCCGGAAAGCTTTCCTCGGATGCGCAATGTACTGGTCGATTCGTTTCAGACCTCTCACAGACTGCTGGGTATGCCTCAATCCGATCTGCCGTACATGTTGTACGACGGTGAATGGTTTGAAGACAGCATCCTGCTGGCGCCGCGCGGTTATAACCATAACAGCGCAACAGGGACCTGGACCTGGAGTAACTGGAGCAGCATTCGTATCGAGACGCTGACGGGCCACGGAGAAATAGGCGTTACCGTGGGTAGCTATCGTCCCCTGCTGATGCTGATCAGGGCTGCAAGGGATCTAGAGAAAGCAGGGCTTGAGGTTGAGCTCCTGCTTGAAGCGGACGATTCAGAGCAGCTTGAGACAGATGCAGGTTTTCTGGGTGAGTACTTCAATCAGAGATCTGATCGTGTATTGCATGCTGATTTTGTCAGAGATGCGATGAGACTGGGTCTTACAGCATGACGGTATTTCGATATCTGTTCTGGTTAGCGTTTGCTTGTTTGATGGCTTATTCCATTACCAACACAGAGCCTCGCAAGAGTCCTGGGGTCATGGAGTTCGCACCCGGCAAGCCAATGTTTATCAAATAGCGTGACTTAACCATCGCCGTTACTGGCGATTCCCGGCAGGGGTACTCCCTTGTCAGGGGCAGTGCCTCTGTCTTTTTTGTATGGAGAGCACTGAAATGGCAACACAAACAGTTCAAAACGTTGAAACCCTGTCCGAAGCCAAAGGCAAGCGATTGCTTACCCGAGTAGCTGAGCGATATGGCGTAGATGAAACGAAACTGATGACTACCTTGAAAGCGACAGCCTTCAAGCAGCGGAACGGTTCAGGTCCAACCGACGTGCAGATGATGGCACTGATGATTGTGGCCGAGCAGTACCAGCTAAACCCCTTCACCAAGGAGATCTATGCCTTTCCGGACCGTAACAACGGGATTGTTCCGGTTGTGGGTGTAGATGGCTGGTCCCGGATCGTGAACTCACACCCTGAGTATCAGGGCATGACGTTCAACTACTCCGCGTCCATGGTGAGACCTGATGGTGCGAAAGTGGATGCCCATGAATGGATCGAGTGCGTGATGTATCGCCGGGACAAGGAACATCCCACGATTGTTCGTGAGTATCTGGATGAGGTCTATCGCAACATCGACGGGCCGTGGCGTACGCACCCCAAGCGGATGCATCGTCACAAGGCCATGATCCAGTGTGCACGGCTTGCGTTTGGGTTTGTCGGGATCGTTGATCAGGACGAGGCCGAACGTATCAGCGAAGTCGACATCAGCAACAAGGTCAGTCGAGTCGTTGAGGGAGAAGCAAGGGCAACAGCCGAACCAACTCTGTCTACTGGACAGTGCTTGAATATCGGGATTGTTGTCGATCGCCTGATCGAGCGTGCCAAGCCGGTAAATGCCTGGCAGAGCGCTTATGAGTGGCTAGGGAAGCGTTTCTCAGGGGCTGAGCGTGAATACGCCATCAACCGCCTGCGTGAGGCTGAGCTATGCAGTGCAACCGAAGCCATACCCGAGGCCGACCCCGTGTCTGCCGAGGATGTGACCTCAGGTGTACAGACCACGCAGTCCGATGAATCCTTTGACGATGCCCACGAGGCTGAGTCTGGGATGGATCAGACGGCTCATGACATGTCAGAGCAGGACTCGGAATTTGCCGGGCTCTTCGCTGACATCAAGGACTCACTGGAAGACGCCGAAGGCGCCTATATCCCGTGATCCTTGAGTAAGTAAACCCACCCATTGGGGGAGTATTCCCCTATGGGGTGCTCCCCCTTTTTTTCGCATCACTTAAAAGAGGTAGAGCACATGGGCTACAACATCATCAATCTGTCGCAAGGCTCTGATGAATGGCTTAACTGGCGTAAGAGCGGTATTACCGCAACCGACGCCTGCATTCTTCTGGGACGCAGCCCCTACAAGACCCGCTGGCGTTTGTGGGCCGAGAAGGTTGGGTACTGTGAAGAAGTGGACCTTTCCGGTAATCCTCTGGTGCGCTATGGCATCAAGCACGAGGACGATGCCCGAAAGGCCTTTGAGGACCATACCGGGGACATGCTGTTGCCGGTATGTGTCGAGTCGGACAGGAACGCGCTGTTACGGGCGTCCCTGGACGGTCTTAACAATGCTGGCGAGCCGGTCGAGCTCAAGTGTCCTTCCGACAAGACGTGGGAGGAGGTCTGCCGGCTCGGTACCGAATCGGAGGCGTACCAGCTCTACTACTGTCAGGTGCAGCACCAGATGCTGTGTACAGGGTCCCGCCGTGGTTGGCTGGTCTTCTGGCACGGCAATGATCCGCTGCAGATCTTTGAGATCCCCCTTGACCGTGACCTGCTCGCGCAGCTCATGACCGAGGCTCAAGGCTTCTGGCAGGACGTAAGCCTGCGTAATGAACCGCCCAAGGATCCGGAAAAGGACTTCTATCTGCCGTTAGGTGAGGAAGCCTCCCGCTGGATCTACGAGTCGGAGCACTACAGGCTGTTTGAAGCACGTATTGCTGGCTTGAAGGAGCAGATCAAAAACCTTGAAGCCCAGCAGGACAAGCACTTGAAGCAGCTGACCGAGATGATGAGTGACTTCATGAAGGCCGACTATGCCGGTGTTCAGATCACCCGCTTCAAGGTTCAGGGCCAGATCGACTACAAGAAGGCGATCGATGCCAATCCCGCTGTACAACAGATGGTGGATTTCGAGAAGTACCGGAAAAAGACCTCGGATCGTGTTCGAGTCACGGTTCGTGAGGAGCTGGCGCCCAAGAATGTTGTGGAAGCGTCGGTATTAGCCCCTCTTGAACACGCCTCGGCTGAGCCGGAGTCCTTTTACCTGAACTGATGCAGTAGGCGAGCTTTGCTCGCCTTTCCAGAGCGTCCTGACCCTGCTGAGCATTTAGCTTCATGCATGGCAGTGAAGGACGCTGCGGAAAGTACAGTTTCACTCCCCTGTGGAGCGAAAAGAGGCTGCATACCTCCTAACGATGCAAGATTAGCGACACCCTTTAGCAAGACTTTTAGCGACACCTTCAACTCAACCCTGCCGGGGCATATCTGTCCCGTATGGGCTGGATATGTCTGCGGTTCTTCCGAGGATGTATCCATGACAGTTGACAAGGCATTACTGCAAGAGCTGGTCGTTGTGAACGCTGACTACGATATCTGGAGCGGACAGGTTCGCCTGGAAGACAAGGATATCAAGTTGGGTGAAGGCGGCGAGCTACCCCCTGACCGTGTGGCTCAGCTGGGTAACAAGACGATCTGCGATCCGGCATCGCTCAAGGTGTTTCGCTCGCTTCGCGGTGCGACACGCCGGATGCTGGAGGGCTATGGACTTCCTTTCCTGACCGGATGGGCCGTTCCTCGCAGCAAGCTTTCGGAAATACTGGGCAAGCTTGAAACGGCTCGAACCACGTTCGAGCAGGAAAAGCAGGCTTTTTTGGGCAACTACGACAGTTCTATCCAGAACTGGATTGCGAACAATGTCGGCTACGAAGAGGCTATTCGTAACGGCGTCCTGGATCGTAATAGCGTAGAGAAGCGTCTGGATTTCAACTATCAGGTGTTTCATATCCAGCCGGTGTCCGGCGAGCCAAACGCTGAGAAGCGTCTGGCAGACCAGACCAAGGGCCTTGCAGGTCAACTGTTTCGGGAAATCGAAACGGAAGCGGACGAGTTTTATCAGAAGTACCTTCGTGGTAAGGCTGAGATCAGTGTCCGTACCCGCAAGCGTCTGGAATGCCTGGCTGACAAGGTGGATGGTTTGAGCTTTCTGAACCGGGCTTTCGAGCCTGTAGTAAGCCTGCTCAGGGAAACCGTTGATGGCTACGATCAGCACGCTGATCACGGTCCCATCGGTGCACCATTCTTCTTTCAGATCTACTCGGTCGTCACGATCCTGCGTGATCAGGCCCAGATGAAGGACTTTGCAGATGGTAATCCTGCTGCACAGCCCGACGACGATGCCTTTAGCTTTGATGTTTCGTTACCCGTATCAACGGAGCACGCAGCATCACGTAAGGTTGATCCTGATGCAAAGCCTGCTCTACCGGCCCAGCAACCTCAGGCTCACTCTACAGCGCTACCAGCGGCTCAGGCTTCTGCTGCTCCGGTCAAGCCGGCGCGTCAGGTACCTCAAGCCGTTCAACAGAGCTTTGATCTGGACGAGCTTCTCCATGATATGGATTCGTTCTTTGACGAAGCGGCAAAGAAACCCACGGCACCTGCTCCGGCAGATTCCGCGGTTGTTTCTCCCACGGTTGCATCACCTCTTTCCGAGTCATCGGTCAAGGATGTGGCACAACCGGTAACACAGGCTCAGCCTTCGAATGCTCCGGCGTTCGAGATGTTTGAACCTGAGGACAGCTACTACCTGTAGTCGCTGTTTCTTTCCCCCCATGGCGGGCCATTCCCGCTACTGGGGATGGTCTGTCCTCCTTTTTTCAAAAAAATGAGGTGTGACATGACTGCAACGGCTTCCAGCAAGGCTTCCCAGAGCATTTTCGCGGCACTGCCCATCGTGGCGGCTGCGTATGGCGAGAAGTTTGGTGTGAAGGTAATCGTGGGTGGCCAGCAGGCGATGACTGATGGCCAGACCATTGTGGTACCTAACGTACAAGGCGACAGGTTTGGGGATGCTCTCTGGGGCTACCTTGCACATGAAGCCGCGCACGTCAGGATGACTGACTTTGAAGTCGGAAGGGATGAAATAGCGCGTTCGGATTTTCTGAGAACGATGCTCAACACCTTTGAAGACTGCCGGATTGAGCGCGAGATGATCAAGCTCTATCCCGGTACAGCCAGAACGCTTAATGCTGTAGCGGCGTACATGGTTGATCAGGGTCATTACCAGATTCCGACAAGGGATACTCATCCTGCCGGGATACTCGAGGCGTACTGCCTGTACTTCCTGCAATGCAAGGTAGTAGGGCAGCACGCCATTGAGGACACGCTGGTTGCCACAACAGCCGTCTATGAACAGGTCATTCCGAAAGGAGTACAGGTTCGTCTGGCGGTCCTGTTAGGGCGAGCAGGGCAGCTGAAAAGTACGGCGGATGCGCTGGTGCTCTCACGGGAAGTTCTCAGGATGGTTGAAGAGGAAGCCCAGAAGGAGCAGGACGCGCAACAGCCGGCTTCTCAGAGCCAGCCGTCACCGCAGGACTCGACTCAGCCTCAGGCTGGTTCAGGTCAAGCGGGTGGCCAAGGGTCTGATAGCGATGATGGGAATGCTCAAGGCACTGGATCAGGTAGTTCCAGCGCTCAGGGTCCCGATCAAGGCGCTCCCACGGGTAGCGCTTCGAGTACAGGAGATGTTGCAGACGCCAGCAGTCCCGGTGTCATGCAGCAGATCCTTGATGCACGAGCAGACGATCATCTCAAGGACAAGACAGATGCCCTTCGGGCTGACCTCAACTCCGGTACTGATCAAACTGCTCCTGTTATCAACGTACCCACAGCGTTTGAGGTGATGAATGATCAGGCGTCCGGGCAGATGTTGATTGGACAGGTGGCGGCAGCATCCAGCCGGATTCAGTCGCAACTCATGGGCCTGGTTCAGGCCAGCCAGCGCAACGGGTATACCCCGGGGCGTCATGGCAGGCATCTGGACACGAACCGGCTCCATCGGCTCGTCAGTGGTGATACGCGCATATTTCGGCGTAGTGCTGAACGAAAGCATCCTGATACGGCGGTTCATCTACTGGTAGACATGAGTTCGTCCATGGACAAGCTCATGCCTTCCGGTGAACACGTTTATGAGGTTGCTCGTGATGCCGCCATGGCACTGGCGCTGGGGTTGGAGAAGATCAACGGGGTAAACCCGGCAGTTACGTTCTTCTGCAAAAACAGCCGTCAGCCCGTCTGGAGTGTGGTGAAGCATGGACAAAAGGTCAGCCGTAATGCAGGCCGGTTCAGTTTCTCACCGGATGGCCGGACACCCATGACCGAAGCGATCTGGTACTCGGCTTTCGAGCTGAGCAAGACCCGGGAGCGACGGAAAATGGTGTTGGTGGTAACGGATGGCGAACCCAATAACGTCGGGTCCTGCCAGCACGTCGTGCAGCTCTGCCAGCGCAGCGGTATCGAGATGATCGGTATTGGTGTCGGCAAAGGTGCAAAGGTAGCGAGCCTGTTTGCGTCGTCGATTCAGATCGAAAGCGTAAATGACCTTAAACACACGCTATTCCAGTTGATGAGTGATGCATTGACGGGTGTTGCCGTGTGATCCGGTATCACAGGGGGCTGCGGTCTGGCCCTCCTGTGATGTTGTTAAACCCCTTGGGGCAGACATGCCCCTTTGGGGTCGTGCTGCCCTTCATTTGGAGCAGCACGCCATGAGAAGAGCCCTTGCACGCTTCAATGAACTGCAGCTGTGCCTGGACCTCCTGTTTTTCGAAGAGCTACTCGACGCCTCCTCCGAGGAACAGAGTCGCATCCAGTGGACCGATGAAGAAATCAGCCTGCTCCGGCAGCGGATGCTTCAGTACGCCCTGCATGCACTGGCTTCGACGAAAACCTGTAATTCCACCCGAGACGAATGGATCGAGTGGGTTGAAGACGATCACCTGACACCCTTCAGTTTCACCGTCTGCGCGCAGGAAAGCGGATGTGATCCAGAAGCGTTAAAGGTTCGTGTTCAACGACTGGTGCGGTAGCGATACCGCTTATACCCCATGGGGCACAGCCCCCTGGGGGTTCGTGCCCCTTCTTTTTGGAGAAGAGTCATGAGCCACGTAAGCGACCACCCGCACTTTGTACAGCTACAACAGGGCCTTGCAGAAGGCACTTCCAACGACTGGTTTATCCGGCATCTGATGCCCAAGGCCATCGAAATGAACCGGCACTGGCGAACCATCCTCATCGAAACCAACGGTGAGCTGCTTGGCCTTGAGCTGGAACATCCAAAGCTTCGCAGCTACGCCGTGATCATGCCTGACCCATCAACACCCGGCATGTATCGCGCGCAGTACTTCGACAGCAAGGGGATGAAAGCGCACATGACCTGGGCCACACCAGAGCAGGTGCTCGAATCCCTGATCATGGCCGGCTACGTCAGGATCTCTCGTGGTGCCCTCGAACGCCTCAGCGTGACAAGGGAATGGGCGATCGGCATGTACAAGGTCGACCTGATTCGCAGGCTTAACGCAGGCGAAATCTGCTTTGCCAATGCTGAAAGGCTCCTTCTGGAGTTCGAGGCGCAGGTGCAATCCGTGGCCGCTCGTTAGCCACGTCAATTACCCACCCATAAGGGGGCTTCTCCCTTATGGGGAAGGCTCCCTTTCGGGTTGGGGCCAACACAATCCAACGTTGAAAGGTGAGCGTATGAACAGCAATACAGCAAGAGAGTCACGCAAGTTCTACGACAGCAGGAAGGTCAAGGATCAGGCGTCGGCGTATGGATGGGTAGGCATCATGCGGGCACTGGCGCCTGATCTGGAACGCGCCATCTCCAGACTCGGTCGTCATGTGCCTTGCCCGGTCCATGGTGGAACGGACGGGTTTCGCCTGTTCAAGGACTTCAATGTCCGAGGCGGTGCGATCTGCAACAGCTGCGGTGCATTTGGTGATGGTCTTTCCCTGCTGTGTTTTGTGAAGGGAATAAACTTTCCGGAAGCGCTTGTAGAGGTTGCCGAGTTCCTGAGGGTTGATCCTGAACCCCCACGGTATCAACGTCGTGAGACGTCCGAGAGGCGTCCTCGTCCTGTCCAGTCCCGTCCGCGGGAAAAGGCAGCTGAGGACCACAGCGCTCCACGTGCCATGCAGGAAACTGCGGTGGTTCGTGAAGCGGCTGTTAAAGAGGCGAGCAATGATGAGTGGGCGCGACTGGTTAAACCCGGTCGTCGTGGTCCCATTGATCTGAAGGCGCGCGCCGAGGCACTCAAGGCAAAACAGGAAGGCACAGAGCAATCCTCCCCCGAGGATGAGCCACCTGCCTACCTGGCTGAGCGCTTTGGGTACGAGGTGATTGAGCATGATCCTCAGCCTGAACCTGAACCTGTGAAAGCTCCACCGGTAGCACCGGCCATCATTATTGAGCCGGAAAAACCCAGGCTTGCACTGGTCAAGAGTAAGCCCGTGTCCGCATCGACGTCAGATCGCAAGAGCCTGAACGTCGAGCGTCACTGGCGTGAGTCGCTACCATTGAACGCATCACAGGCTGAACCTGCACGGTTGTATTTGCAGGGACGCAAGGTGTTGCCGCGAGGGGGCGCTGACTGGCTGGACAATGACTGCGTACGCTTTCATCCGGCGTTCCCGTACTGGGATACCGTGACGGAAGTGGATATGGAGACCGGGGAAGAGCGGGAAACCATCGCTGAGATAGGGAAGTTTCCGGCCATTGTCTGCGCCATTGTAAACAACAAGGGTGAGATCCTGACCCTTCACCGAACCTACCTGAGCAGTACGGGTAGCAAGGCCGATGTGGAGAGTCCGCGCAAGATGATGCCGGTCCCCGAGGGGAAATCGATCAGAGGCGCGGCAATCCAGATGGGTACGCCAGTGGACGGTGTACTTGGAATCGCTGAAGGGCTGGAAACAGCGCTCTCGGCGTACCGCGCAACAGGTATTGCTACCTGGAGCACGGTCAATGCAACACTGCTTGAAGGCTTTACACCGCCAGCAGGGGTTCACACGGTACTGGTCTGGGCTGACAAGGACAGATCCTGCACGGGTGAATCGGCGGCCATGAGGCTCAAGCTGCGTCTGCAGCAGCAGGGTATCAGGGTGATCGTGATACTTCCTACCGCACCAATCCCTTCCGGCAGTAAAGGAATTGATTGGAACGATGTGATCATTCGTCAGGGCATTTCGGGTTTCCCGAGCCTGGCGCTTCTTCGCAGCGTAGTGGGAGGTTAAGCCATGCACTCCAATCCACACCTGCCTGCTGATCTGCTCGACACCACTCCGGGTTCGGCCACACGAGGCGTTTTTGCGCCTCCGGCCGGCTGGGAGGGGAGCGAGCAGGACTATGCTGCCCTGATCCGGGATCGTTTCGATGCCCGGGAAACACAGGCGCGCATTCTGTTCATCATAAAGTATGCGGCTCAGGGTCCTGTGACCTGTGCAGGGCCGTATGCAACGATGGCGGCTCGCATCATTCACCGTCTGGTGAAGAAATGCGGGAAGGAATGCTACAACCTTGTTGTTAAGTGACAAAAAGAAACCAGCCTTCGGGCTGGTTTTCTTTTCTATCTGGCAGGTACGCAGATATGAGGAGGGTTTAGCTCTTGATCGACATCCAGCTCTCTACCGTGTCGGCGCCGTACTGGGCTTTCCATGCCTTGAGAACCTTGTGGTTGCCGCCCTTGGTTTCGATGATCTCGTTGGTCTCCGGATGCCGGTAGACCTTGAGGTTACGGGCGCGGCGGGGATTGCTTTGCTCGTCTGGCGCAGCACTGGCCTTTTTTTGCAGGAGCTCCGGGGCTACTGCAGCCACGACGTCACGGGGGCGTTTGCCATAGGTTTGCATCAGGGCATCAAGTTCTTCGACGAATTTAAGATCCTGTTTGAGTTCATCACTGGAACTCAAAGAGTCGAGATGTTCTTTAAGCCGCTTTAGTTCGGCTTCAGCTTCACGGTATTCAATTAACAGACTCATATTGGTGTGCTCATTAGTTATCAGGGACAGATTTATCCTAGAGGCTAACTGGACCTTGAGCTAATGTATTTTCAGAAAATTTACACCCATGACTTGCATTCTGAAATTTGGTGGTAGGTTATATCAAACAACCTCTCCTGTCGCTGGGGAAAAGATCATGATGCTATTATCAACCCGAACTGAACTCGCTGATGATGGAAGTTATCTTGTCTACTGGTGGACAGGTCTTAAAAAGAAGGGTGTACTTTCTGTCCAGTTCAAGGAGTATATAAAGGATGTCAAACTGGCCGTTGAACTGGTAGCCATTAGACATCTTCTTTACTTCAAGCAGGTATTTAATCGTTATCCCATAACAGGGGCCGGTATTTATCTAAGTGTCACGGATGAGTCCATGGTTGAGATCCTGGGCAATGGCCTTCCACCCAAGCACCTGTATCCCTATGCGGCGTTACTGGGTCGACTCTACGGGTCCAAGACACAGGTGCCCAATGAGCGGGATCTGCCGTTCAATCGTGACGACCCTGACTTTGGCGAAGTGGAGTATGTCTATCCCACGGAAGAATATCGCCAGTGCAAGGTCATGCTGGAAACGCCTGCCCTGGGCCGAATCAGTCTCACCCAGCACGCAGTAGATGCCTATTTTGAGCGTGTCAGCAGTGGCAAACCCCGCTGTCCATGGTCAAGCCTGGCACGCAGGCTCTCGCATCCTGAGCTTAGGCTGGTACCCATGCCAGAGCGGATCAGACGCCACAAGCTGTTCAAGTTTGGCAGCGTGGATGAGGTGGAGACCTGGGGACACGAGACCAGCAAATTCCTGTATCTCCTGATCCGGGACGGTGAGCAGAAAACCGTAGTCACCTGCTTTGAACGGCGTCCGCAAGATCGGGTATAACGGTTCAACCACAAGAGGAAACAGCATGAACAAATCTGAACTGGTAAAGGCTATTTCTGAGAAGGGGCAGCTGACGCTCAAGGAAGCTGAGGCTGCGCTTAACGGCTTTGTCGAGTCAATCACCGAGTCCGTAAAGGATGGTCAGGATGTGGTTCTGGTAGGGTTCGGTACCTTTAGTCTCAAGGAACGTGCAGCGCGTACCGGGCGTAACCCCCAGACGGGAAAACCTATCGAAATTGCGGCCAGCAAGTCGGTGGCGTTCAAGCCGGGCAAGCAATTAAAGGAAAGTGTGGCCTGATCTGACTTTGATTATCAAGGCCTGCTCGCGCAGGCTTTTTTATTTCCAGCTTAGTTAACTTTTATCCCTTCGGAGTACTTGCATAATCGGATTTGCATGAGACAGTGGAAGTAACTTCCAGTGTTCAGGCAGGTCAGCCATGTTTATCTCACTTGTTGATTCAATCAAGGAACCGGCACTTCTCACCAGTTGTATCAGCAATGTTCACTACCGCACCTACAAGACCAAACAAAAGGTCAGGGAGTCTGGGCAGGTAGTTGATGTGATGTTGGACATGGCCTCGCTTAAAGTTACGGAAATTGATTTTAAAAGAACGATCATGCGCTCTCAGACTATTACGTTTGAGATAACGTCCGAAGGGTTGTTAAAGAAGAACGGGCGTAATGAAGTCGTCTTTCAACAAGCACGTGAATTCAATCCTCATGCCGGTAAACTTGAAGGGGGCATCCATATATCCAAGCATTCGCTCAGTGAGCTTGAAATTAAACGGTTCGTCGATCGAGTTCTGGCCTTTGCCGAGCATGACCTGGTGGAATTAGGCGCTAATGGCCGTCCCAATGTCACCAGCGAGCGGCTCTATGTAGCGGGATGGTTTCAAACCTTCACCAGCCATGGGGTGGTACCGGAGCAGGCGAGGCCTGTTCGTCTGCCGGTTCAGGATGAAAGTGAAGAGGCCCTCCGGGAAGAGCCCGCGCCTCTGGTTGATCCCGAGCAGACCTGTGTTCTCGCGCCCAGCCGAGTCATTGAAGCGCTGGCAGGCTCGCCTCTGAAGCTCAAACGCCTGTCGCTTATGGATGGCAAACAGCGTATAGCGGTACTGTGCGACGGCAGGCCGTTTATCATCTGCGGCCAGCCTGAAAGCCGCATGGCGTCTGGGTTAGCGCATGCACTGGTCACTGCTCCGTGGCTTCCACCGCTGGCCCGCTACCTGGGAATTGAGGCTGAGGAAATAGCGGTAGGAACCATCAGCGAGGGGCAGTACAAGACAGATCACTACCATGCCTTGTGCCTGGATAGTCGCCCGCTGTGCCTGTTCGACCTGCCTGAAGAGACCCATGCGAGGGCTGGCGTCCTGTGTCTGGATGATGACCTTGGCTCACTGCTGCTCAAGCAGTGGAACGCCACCGGTATCCGGGTAAAGGATATGGCACGTATCGATGCCTTGTGCAGGGCTACGCCAGCACTGGTTAATTCGCTTGACCGGCTGGAACGCGCAGTCTCGGCCATATCCCTTTCGCCACTCATCACCGAAATGGTGGATCGCCCTGTTCAGGTAGCCCGGCAGACGCTGGCTCAGGCGCTAGGACATAGCTAGCCGTTTGAGGCAGGCGAGCTGTGGGGAATAGGTGTGGGACACCTTTAGGCACTATTGCATAGTCGCAGTTTTCATGGGGCTTATAGGTATGTATGTATGAGGATACCGTGTCCTCATACATTGTTTTGAAATCAGAACGTTAATCAGGGAATATACCCTCAACTTTGGAGACCCTTCCGATGACCAGTCAATCCGAGATCCAGCTGACGCATCCCAGCGGTGCTCTTTACATGGCCGAACCCAAAGGACAGGAGGAATGGATCTTGTCCTGGCCGGAAGGGAGTCGCCGGTTCTTCGGAAACCGTAGAGAAGCCACCACCGAACTGAAGCGGGAGGTATCAGCACGGCCTGCGGCCTGGGACAGCGAGTGCGAACACGACCTGACGACCTATCGCGGCATGATAGGAGCCTACCGCCGTCTGTTACAGGCCAATCCGGGCAAGGCACTGGTCATCGAGCATGAGAGCTTTGCCATTCTGCTGGGGGAGAACTACGTCGCCAACTGCGGTGCATACCACGACGGCGCTCCCTATATTGATCATTCGTGTGATCTTCTGGAGTCGTGGTGGGAGAGTCGCGGTTGCTGGTGCTGGGACGAAACACCAGAGCAGAGCGCCAGCAGGGTACTTCAGCCTGTCTTTGTTGATATTGACTAACCATGAGCAAGCTCACGCCCAAACTCGTTAAAGCCCTTGCTGAGCCCGGAAGCTATCAGGACGGACGGGGCCTTCAGCTTCGCATTTCCGCCCAGCTGCGCAAGAGCTGGATATATAGGTACATGATCAATGGCCGGCGGCATGATCTTTCGGTGGGCAGCTATCCGGCAGTCTCCCTACGTGATGCGCGCCTGGCTGCAGACAAGTACCGGCTTGAAATCTCTCGTGGAATCAACCCAGTCCTTGAGCGCCGGAAAGAGCGTGAGGGCAGATCCTCTGAGAAGCTGGAAGCCAAGACCTTTCAGACCGAGGCTGCCCGCTATATTCGAACGCACTCGCCCAGCTGGAGCATCAAGCACTCGCAGCAGTGGCAGAACTCACTGGCTAAGCATGTCTTTCCCGTGATTGGCTCAATGCCTCTTGCCGAAGTCGATACCGATGATATCCTGGAAGTGCTGGAGCCTATCTGGAGCGTTATCCCGGTAACGGCCAGTCGCCTGCGCAACCGTATTGAACTGGTCCTCGATGCGGCCAAGGCCAGAAAACTGAGGGAAGGGGAGAACCCGGCGCGCTGGCGCGGGCACCTGGACAAGCTCCTGCCCAAACAGGGCAGCAGGATCAAGCCGTTTGGCTCGTTGTCTGCCGAGGATACCGCACGGCTCATGCATCGACTCGATAGCCTGGAGGGTGCTGCAGCACGCGCAACAGAACTCATGATCCTGACCGCAACCCGTAACAGCGAGACCTGCGGCGCACGCTGGTCCGAGCTGGATCTTGAGCACAAGCTCTGGACTATCCCGGGCGAGCGCATGAAGACGGGCAAGACACATCGTATCCCGCTGACCGAGGCCATGATTGAGGTGATCAGCCAGCAGAAGGGCCAGCATCCGGAGTGGGTTTTCCCAAACAGTCGCCGCACGGGCTGTATTCCCGGCAATGCTATCGGCCGCGTACTGGATACCTTAAAGGTTCATATGGCCGTCCCGCATGGCTTTCGCGCAACCTTCAGAACCTGGGCGGCGGAGACCACGAATTATCCACGCGAGGTCTGTGAGATGGCCTTGGCGCATACGCTGGGCAGCAAGGTAGAAGCGGCATACAACCGTGGGGACCT
Organism: Pseudomonas sp. MAG002Y; assembly: GCF_019400845.1. Taxonomy (NCBI): domain Bacteria; kingdom Pseudomonadati; phylum Pseudomonadota; class Gammaproteobacteria; order Pseudomonadales; family Pseudomonadaceae; genus Pseudomonas; species Pseudomonas sp. MAG002Y. The sequence continues at coordinate 84,256 of NZ_WOEJ01000022.1, forward strand.
ACTGGAAAAAAGAAGGAAGCTGATGCAGGAGTGGAGTGATTTCCTTTATAGACACTGTGAGCGGGCTTCACAGGCAGAGATAGGCCTAGCGGCTGTTATAGCGTAAGGCTGTTCATATATTTAGAGGGTGTAGTCAAAATATATACGGAGTAAGCTGACCCTCTGGTTTCAAGCCTTTATGAGGTCTGTTTATGACTAAACATAACAGGATTAAAGAAGCCTCAGCCGCGGTCAATCGAGGTAGTCAACTTTCAGCACTCAAGCCTACCCATATTCAAGTATTGCTCAAAATGAAGCTCTGTGACGCGAAGAATAAAAGGCATCCTGACGTCTTTTATGACGTCAGGATTATGGAAGCAGAGGAGCTAAAGGTTAAGGCTGAGTGTATAGATCAGGCCGCATGACCTGGGATGTCGTCATAATGCCCAGCCCGGTGAGCTTCTTCCAGATCGTAAGCATTCTGCAGCGCAAGCCAATAGCCTTCACTAGTGCCAAAAAAACGAGACAGCCGGATATCTGTATCAGCTGTAATTGATCGATCACCTTTGACGATCTCGCCGATACGAGTAGCCGGCACGCCAATGGATGTTGCCAGCTTGTTCTTAGTAATACCCATCGGCTCTAGGAAGTCTTCAAGCAAAATCTCGCCTGGATGAACATTAGGGAGGAGTTCGCCGGTTGTGATGTCGTCAGTGTCAGTGTGAGTCATGGCTCACCTCCTTAGTGGTAATCAACAATTTCAACATCGTAGGCAGCACCGTCAACCCAGCGGAAGCAGATGCGCCATTGATCGTTGATACGGATGCTGTGTTGACCTACGCGGTCATCCTTCAGCGCTTCAAGATGATTGCCCGGAGGAATACGCAGATCGTCCAGTTTCATCGAGGCTTGAAGTTGACGCAGCTTACGAAGAGCAACCTTCTGCATGTCCTGCGGCAGCTTGCGGGCAACCCTGCCGTCAGCTACTGCTTGTGTCTGCTTATCCTTGAAGGTCTTGATCACAACTGCGCTCCACTTGTGTGAACGCAGTATAACGTGATGCGTCATATAACGCAATGCGTTATATAATAAACTGGCAGTGCATTGTCCGATTGTGCGCCACTGAGAACTCACGTTGATAAAGGGTTTCAAGTTATTTTTGCGGGTTAAAACCCTCTTTTTGCGTCACTGGTTATACCGCACTTAGCGTAAAAGCTGTGACGTCAAGAAAGGTGCGAGATTGATCGGAATTTGCAAGCATGTGCTTGCAAATATCATCTTATAGGCTAAATTGCAAGCTCAAACAAAAATTTGAGGATGCAATATGGATGGCGCAGAACCAAAAGGTAAAGCAAAAGGCGCAGTTGCTAGAGCAAACTCGCTTACTCCAGAAAGAAGAACTGAGATAGCTAGGCAAGCTGCTTTGGCAAAATCGGAAATAGCGAAACTTCCCAAAGCTACTCACGGCTCTGCTGACCATCCCTTGCGCCTTGGTGGGATAGAGATTCCATGTTATGTCTTAGAGGACGGGACCCGCGTATTATCGCAGCGCGGAGTAATGTCAGGGGTAGGAATAACGAGAGGGGGACCCACTGCTGGCGTTGATAGATTCACCGCATTCTTAGAAAGTGCAGCTATCAAGCCTTATCTCTCGCAAGAGGCAATTACTTCATTAGCTAATCCCATAAAATTTACTGCTGACACCTTCGGACGTGTTGCTTATGGCTATCAAGCCACCCTCCTGGCTGAGATATGTGATGCAATCTTAGCCGCCAGACGTGATGGAGCGCTTCCGGCAAGGCAGAAGAAGCTTGCGGATCAGGCCGAACTTTTAGTTAGGGGATTTGCTCGTGTTGGCATCGTTGCATTGGTCGACGAGGCTACTGGATATCAGAAAGACCGTGCTAGAGATGCACTAGCAAAGATTCTCGAAGCTTTTGTAGCGAAAGAGCTTCAGCCTTGGGTAAGAACGTTCCCGCCTGAATACTATGAACATCTTTTTAGGCTTAGAGGGCTTCCCTATCCTCCAGAAAATGCCAAATATCGACCTCAATATTTCGGCGTACTTACTAATGATATCGTTTATAAGCGAATCGCACCTGGTCTTCTAGCAGAGTTAAAAAAAGAGAATTCCAAAGACACGAAGAAGGGCCATCTTCATAGGCGTCTTACAAGCGATAAAGGGCATCCAAAGTTAAGAGAGCATCTGGCGTCAACGGTTACGATAATGAAATTGAGCAAAGACTATTCTGATTTCATATCAAAAATGAACCAGATTCATCCGCGTTATGGTGAAACTTTAACGCTTGATTTAGAGGAGAATGATTTCTAAGAAATCATTTTAGGCTTGGTATCCGCTCTCCTAGAGCCATTAACCCAGCTCAGGCTGGGTTTTCTCGCTTCTTCAAGTGCCTAAAGCTTGATAACGTTAAGTCGATATCAATGAGGACTGATTTTAGTCGCTAGGAAAATGGAGGTCCGTATGAAGAAGATTGCATTGCTTAGCTTGATGATTGCTCTGGCCGCACCCATGGTAGCGAGCGCATGCCCCAAGGGTACTTCCCCAACAGGCGGAACGAACTCACACCATAAGGGCGGTCACTGCGTCCCTCGGTAAGAGTGTTCGAGGTAAGAAAGCCCGGCCAAGCGCTGGGCCTTCTTATGCCATTGCCTTCATCAGGCTGCGTTTAGGTCGGACCTATAGGTAAGTGATAATCGTCTGATCAATCTTATGACTCGACATTTCAGGCCAAGGCCCATAAGTATTGGAATGGTATCTTTTTGATTGGGAGTAAGCCGGTCACGGGCCTTTACCTCAACGAAGTTGAATGATGTTCCATCGCTCAACTCCAGATCTGGCCATCCCGATGCTAATTTCCCATTCCCAATAGCATATATATCAAGCAAGTCATGCCAGAAGCCTTCATGAATAGCTGATATAAATTTATTTATCGGAACCCCTTCTTTAACAGGAGTTGAGGTAAGAAAGGAGCTACGGCTAACCACTGCATCGAAGTCTGCCTGAAGGCTCGATATAGGCTCTTTTAATCGTTTATGGATGGTGTTGTGCATTCGTTCGATGAATGATGGCTTTGAGAGTGATTTGGATCTGCTGATTGTTGAGGCTGAAAAAGCCGAATAAAACGATCAAAAAATGTCATCAAGAGCCCTTGCCTAGGTTTTCCTAGCCTCCTGAAATATGGTTCTCATTTTCTCGAGTGGACGTATGAACGGAAAGGCATGTCTTTGGTGAGAACAACATCCCCCTTTGTGACTTGGGGATCTGTTTGAGAAGAGGAGTAGGCTAGTGCAGGAGTGGATCGGCTTTCTCCTTCAATCGATTGCTTCTAGAGACCTAGGGCTAAACGGTCACAGCCTTTCTTTATGATTGGTGCGACCTTTTGTATCTTCAAAACCTGCATTGACCTTGAATATCATTGGTGTCCATACAGTGAATCGCCCCGGCTTTCCTAGACACTCTCCAAGCTCTGGAAATAGCGCTTTTCAAATTCTACTGGCGATAGCTGCA
>NZ_WOEJ01000023.1:0-62309 GCF_019400845.1 Pseudomonas sp. MAG002Y
CATCGCCGATGGTAGTGTGGGGTTTCCCCATGTGAGAGTAGGTCATCGTCAAGCACCTATACCCAGAACCCCCAGGCTTAACCGCCCGGGGGTTTTGCTTTTGCAGCAGAAATAAAAGGGATAGGCTGCTCTTTCTTGCGTGGCCTGCAAGACCTGCTTATTTGCTGCCGCCTGTCTCTCCCGCCTAGTTACTGAGGTTAGGCCTCTTCTTTTCAGCAAAAAGCTCTTTCCCGATAAACAGTCACGAACTCCCTCTCGCTTGCTCACTCAACTAGATACAAGCATTGAGTGAGGTGGATTTATGTTTGCTGCTATTGGTTCTGGTTTTGTTATTGGAGAAGTTCCTGGCTTTGCCTTTCAAGTTAAAGGTGATGCTAAGGAGACAATTGCTGAGCAATTAGCCGCTTGGCTAAATGGCCTTATCACTTCTCACGTAAAACTTTTTGAAAAGCCAGCGTCTCAGGATTCGTTATTGACTTTGAAAAAGATGATTGAACGAGAGTTCGAAAGCAGTACGGAAGTAGTGCCCTTGTTGGTCAGCTCGATATAGCGAAGAGATGAATAAAAACCGACCTTAATAGGTCGGTTTTTATTAGCCGCTCAGGCGTGGAAGGAACGAGCCTTATGAGATAGGTTTAAAAGATGCTGCGGAGGTTTTGAGCCAGTAGGCTTTACTGTAACCGGCTTGTCTGTTTCAGGGTGCGAATGTCTATGATGCCGTGGAGATCGGCTTATTCTAAGCATTGCCCATAACATCGTACCGGCTAATGCGAGCCATCCGATAATCAATAATACTATATAGGCTGCTGGGCTCATGGCGTCACCATACTGCTCAAGCGTATTGATATCCCTTAAAGGGGCTATACCTATACAGACTCGCTAAAGCAAGAGATGTTTAGAGCTTCTACAGGAATTCGACGAGTAGTCGCCTGAGGCGAGTAGCTAACTAGCCATCATAGCTAGTTAGCTACCAAGCTAAGATCTCACCCAATAAACTGGTTGGACAACCAGAAAAGGGCAGCTGAAAGCAGCATCGAGGCGGGTAGAGTTAGTACCCAAGCTAATAGAATATTACGTACCGTACCGCCCTGCAGACCGCTGCGGTTGGCGATCATTGTGCCTGCTACACCAGAAGATAGAACGTGTGTAGTGGATACGGGCAGACTATAAATGTTCGCGGCGCCGATGGCGATTACGGCAGTAAACTGCGCGCTGACACCTTGTGCATACGTCATTCCTTGCCGGCCTATCTTTTCACCTACTGTCAGTACCACTCGCTTCCAACCGACCATGGTTCCGATCCCTAGAGCCAATGCTACTGCGATGATCACCCAGTACGGAGCATATTCTGTTGTGCTGGTAAGGTCTTTACGCAGCCTGTTCAGATCTTCAACATCGCGGCCTTCCAGAACGGGAAGCTTGCTAATTTTCTTTGCGGAATCGTCCAGGCAAAGCAAATAGCGGCGTACTTGGGTCCGCTGATCCACGGTCATGGCGCGATAGTCGGTCACACCATTCAGATTGCTTAACAACGCATTAAGTGTAGGGATTGTAAGCCTGGTTTCACAGCTGAACTCTTCAGGAAGATCCCGATTGCCAGCTGTGTAATCCAAGTACTCCTTCAGAACACTCGATTGACGCTCGTAGAACTGACCCAAGTGAATAGCCGCATCACGGGTGCGTTCAATCTGATAGGTGGTGCTAGTCAGATCCAAGACGAACTTACCTGGCACGATGCCTATGAGTACCAGCATGATGAGGCCAATCCCTTTTTGGCCGTCATTGGAGCCGTGCACGAAGCTCATACCCATGGCCGAGATGACTAGCATCAAACGGTTCCAGAAAGGTGGATGCTTTTTTGAGTCTATTTCGCGGCGTTGCTCAGGTGTCTTATGCATTTTGGAACGGGGGCGCCAGCGCTTTAGACCTATAAGAATAGCGCCTGCCAGTACAAAACCCGCTATTGGAGAGGCAATAAGCGAAAGGCCGATATCAATTACCTTCTGCCAGTTAACGCCCTCGCTTAAGGGGATACCTGTGATAAGGGAGTTAGTAAGGCCAACACCCAAAATTGAGCCAATCAGAGTGTGAGAGCTAGAAGCTGGTATACCGAAATACCAAGTGCCTAGGTTCCAGGTAATGGCAGCAGCCAAAAGCGAAAAGACCATCGCGAGGCCATGACCTGTGTTCACATTAATGAGTAGATCGACTGGCAAGAGGTGAACAATGGCATAGGCAACACCAACACCACCAAACAGAACGCCCAGGAAATTGAATATACCTGAGAACATAACTGCTAAATGAGGCGGCATTGCCTTGGTGTAAATGACGGTTGCGACAGCATTTGCGGTGTCATGAAAACCATTAATGAATTCAAATGTCAGCACGAAAGCCAAGGCAAGAACCAGACTAATGCCTACCCAGACATCTAGCCCGCTGAAGAGATCGAACATATCGTTTCATCGACAGTTGAAAGGCAGCAATTATGTCAGAAAGCAGCCAGACAACTGACCCTTTGTGTAATAAATGGGTAATATTCAGTCGCCGCGGTATTCGCAGCCGCTTGTGCAGGTCTCGTGAACACGGACCCGAGAGAGTTCGGGTAACTGTGGTTTCAGTTCACGCCAAATCCAGATTGCCAGATTTTCACTGGTCGGGTTCTCTAAACCCTGAATATCGTTCAGATAGTAGTGATCGAGTCTCTCATAGATAGGCTTGAAGATCGCTTTGATATCAGCAAAATCCCGTAGCCAGCCTGTGTGGGGATCAACCGGCCCTTCAAGATAGATGGCTACTTTGAAGGAGTGCCCATGTAGGCGCCCACACTTATGTCCTTCTGGAACATTAGGTAGGAAATGGGCTGCTTCGAAGGTGAATTCTTTAAAAATTTCCACGTGATCAGCTCGAACTACCGCGACATGCGGTTCTGATGGGCGCGGAGTTTAACAGTTTCGTCATAATTTTTTCGACTTCTCATGTTTTATATCCCACTTCGCCGACTGACTGCGCTTATCGGTAAGGTGTACCTGAAGATCACATGATTCATGTTAGACGAATACGAGCGGGCTGTAGAGGCGTGAATAGAGGGAGAAGCAACCTGTGAAGATGCTCTTGGTTGAAGCAAAAGCGGTTTCTAATCAAGCATTTTTTTATGATTAACAATTATGGACATTCGGTGCTCGCTGAAAGTCGTTGCGCTGTGATAGCAAGCAAGGCAGGCTCGCGGCTTTAATCATGTATGAGGGGTCCCGTGGCAAAGAACGTATCAACGGAATCGCCAACCAAGCTCACTTTTTGGGTGCTTATTGGAATTGCTGCAGTGCTGGTAATGCTCGCTGTACTTGGTAATCAGCTCGGATGGGAGCTGATACATATTGGTTATGACTCAATGTCGCTACCCAATGGACTGGAGGCGGGTACACATGGGTATGTTGTCAATGGCCTGACATCGTTATTGTTCGCCTTGGCACTTACAACTGCAGTCACTGCTGCTTTCATAAAGGCGGGAGGGCGTTATCGCGCACGACTGCCTGTACCCGTTACAGCGCTGATCATGTGGCTGCTTTTTAACGTATTGCTGGTGATTTTTTACCCATCCGCGCTTGAAGTGCAGGTCAGACATTACAGCGGTCCAGCCTTTATTGACTTCTTTTCCTTGAGGGACCGCAAGGGAAGTTTTCAAGGCAGCGCTGACAAAAGCCAAATGCTTACGTACTACCAGGACTGTGCCGCCCGTAGCGAGCAATGCCCTGTTTATGAGTGCGTGACTGAAAAGCAATGGTGGTTTGGTGGTTTTCAGAAGATTCAGGGTTTCTATCCTGGCTTGGATATTGAAAACCAAAAAAAGCTGCTTGACCAATATTGCCAAACAGCTCTTTTGAAATAGCCTCAGCTTTCTCCTACGAATCCGCCCGTCTGGTGATGCCATAGACGGGCATATAACCCTCCTTGAGCAATCAATTCTTCATGGGAGCCAGTTTCAACGATCTGGCCTTTATTCATCACAACAAGTCGGTCCATACGTGCGATGGTAGAGAGACGGTGAGCGATGGCTATCACAGTCTTGCCTTTCATAAGCGTTTCGAGACTTTCCTGAATGGCAGCCTCGACCTCTGAGTCCAGTGCTGATGTTGCCTCATCCAGCAGAAGAATAGGCGCGTCCTTGAGTAGGGTGCGTGCAATCGCAATACGCTGGCGTTGCCCGCCGGACAACTTGACCCCACGCTCGCCTACTTGCGCATCGAGCCCGGTTCGTCCTTGCGCATCAGTCAGTAATGGAATGAATTCATCTGCTCTAGCCTTATGTACGGCTGCTTGAATTTCTTCGTCTGTTGCATTGGGTCGGCCATACGTCAGGTTCTCGCGAATCGAGCGATGCAGTAGTGATGTGTCTTGAGTTACGACACCTATGTTGCTGCGAAGGCTTTCCTGAGTGACGTGAGCAATATCCTGGCCATCAATCAAGATTTGCCCTTTTTCCAAGTCATACAGGCGAAGCAGGACGTTAACCAGCGTGGATTTCCCTGCGCCAGAGGGTCCGACAAGGCCTATTTTCTCTCCGGGCTTTACGTCTAGGTTAAGGTTTTCGATAACGCCACGGGTTTTGCCATAGTGAAAGGCAATCTCTTGAAAGCGGATTCCGCCTCGCTCAATCTCAAGTGGTTTGGCACTGCTTTGATCAATGACGGTGCGGGGGCGTGAAATAGTTTCCAGGCCATCCTGAACCATACCAATGTTTTCGAAGATGCCATTGACTACCCACATGATCCAGCCGGACATGTTGTTGATACGGATGACAAGTCCTGTAGAAAGAGCGATCGCTCCGATTGAGATAAGACCTTTATGCCAAAGCCACAGGGCAAGTCCCGTCGTTCCGGCGATTAGGAAGCCGTTCAACAGGGAAATAGTGACACCCATGGCGGTAATCAGACGTGACGCATAGCGAGCTTTTTCTGTTTGTTCTGCCATGGCTTCATGAGCGTAGTCTTCCTCTTGCCGAGTATGAGCAAAGAGTTTGAGCGTCATGATGTTTGTGTAGCCATCAACAATCCGTCCGGACAGTTTTGAGCGTGCTTCGGACGAGATGACGGATCGCTCCTTGGTCTTGGGTACGAAGTACCAAAGGGTAAGGATGTACGCGATGATCCAAATAATCAGGGGAGCCATAAGCCAGACGTCAGCCTGGGCAAAAAGAACCAGGGCGCTGCCGGCGTAGATAAGTACATGCCAGATGGCATCCACTGCCTGGACAGCGGAGTCCCGTAGCGAGGCTCCGGTTTGCATAATACGGTTGGCAATACGACCTGCAAAATCGTTATGGAAGAAGCTGAGGCTCTGCTTCAAGACATAGCGATGATTTTGCCAACGAATCAGTGTAGTCAGGCTAGGAGTAATGGTTTGATGGACCAGCAGGTCATGCAGGCTGATAAAAAGTGGACGCAACAAGAGTGTAACGACTGCCATCCAGACTAGTTCATGGCCATGCTCCTGAAAGAAAACCGTGCTGTTAGCAGAACTCTGTGCCAAGTCGACGATTCGACCCAGGAAGCTGAAGAGTGCGACTTCGATAAGGGAACCTACCAGGCCCACTACCAATAGAAAGAGAAAAGCAGGCCAGGCCTGTTTAAGGTAGTGGATGTAGAACCGCATTACGTTGCTGGGAGGTGTTTCGTCGGAGGCAGGCTTGAAGGGATCAATAATAGTTTCAAACAGGCGAAAAACCATATGCGCTCTCGTTGCCGTTCAGTGTATGCGGCAGGAAGCCGCGCTGTCTTAAGCCTGATCCTCAGAGGCGTGTGACTGCCTGTCAGCAGAATAAGCAGTCACACTTTAATCGGAAGCAGGCTTATGATCTTTTGGCCGCGAGGATCAAAATCGGTTCGCGTGGAACGTTCTGGAACATGCCTTTGTTAACAGTCGAGATACCGGCGATCTTATCTACTACGTCCATGCCGCGAGTAACTTTTGCGAAGACGGCATAACCAAAATCCCGCTGGCCATGATCAAGAAAGGCATTGTCTGAGACGTTGATGAAAAACTGGCTGGTTGCCGAATTGACCGCTGCGGTGCGTGCCATGGATACGGTACCGCGTGTGTTTTTAAGTCCATTGTCCGCTTCGTTGCGAATAGGGGCTTGTGTGTCTTTCTGCTGCATGTCCTGAGTAAATCCGCCGCCCTGGATCATGAAGCCTGGAATGACGCGATGGAAGATGGTGCCTTTGTAAAAACCTGAATCTACGTAAGAAAGAAAATTCTGTACGCTGACAGGCGCTTTTTGTGCATCCAGTTCCAGTTCAATTTCGCCCTGGTTGGTGGTCAGCACGACATGAGGATTTTCGGCAGCCCAGGCAGAAGAAGCCAGTACAAGCGTGGCGGCAGTAAAGAAAGCTTTGAGCATAAGCGCTCCTTTTGGGTTTAGGGTTGGTTATGTATGAGCGTAGCGCGGTTTGCATGGCACTTATCAAGACTGGCCATGCCCTGTACCTTGTTTCTTGATCAGTTCAACCAGTATCTGAGAGGCAGGACCGAGCGGGCGCTCTCGACTCTGATACATATAAAAAGGATGGAAGCGGTTACCTCCTTGGCTCAGCGAAAGAGGTTTTAGCGTACCTTCATTGATTTCGCGCTCGATAGAATGACGAGGTAGCCAGGCGAACCCCAGCCCATTGCGGACAAAAGTGGCGGCTGTAGCAAGGCTCCCGACGGTCCAGCGCTGTTCCGCGCCCAGCCAGCCAGCGTCTCGTGGTTGGGTGCGACCGGAATCTCGTATGACAATCTGCATCTGAGCCTCAAGGTCCTGAAACGTCAGCTCACGCTGCAGTCGATGCAGATGATGATCTGGATGGGCGACTGCGACGAATTCAACTGTACCCAAGCCTGCGCCTAGGTGAGCCGCAATATTCAGACCGCTGATAGCAAGATCGGCCATGCCTTCAAGTAAGGCTTCCTCTACACCAGACAGTACCTCTTCCCTCAGGCGAACCCGGCATCCACGGCTTTGTGGCATGAATTCGGTCAGTGCGCTGACCAAACGGGAAGTAGGGTAGGCTGCATCGACTACCAGGCGTACCTCTGCTTCCCAGCCTTGCTCCATATGGTGGGCAAGCTCTTCCAGCTGGCTGGCCTGTTTAACCAGTTGGCGTGAGCGCCTTAGCAAGACGTCTCCGGCTTCTGTCAGTACCGCCTTGCGCCCCTCGATGCGTAGCAGCGGAACGCCCAGCTGCTCCTGCATGCGCGCGACTGTATAACTGATGGATGACTGAGAGCGATGTAGCATCTCGGCAGCTTGTGCGAAACCGCCGTGGTCAACCACTGACTGTAAGGTGCGCCATTGGTCTAGCGTAACTCGAGGAGCCTTCATACCTATTCCTTAGCGAATCGGGCAGCGTAAACGCCATGATAAGACATTGTTATATCAATAAAGTTGATTGGTATTAGCTATAAATTCCGTTTTTATATCAACTTAATTGTTATTAAGCTGTGCTCATTCTCCCATTACAAAGGACGCCAGCATAATGTCTCAGGTTCTCGTGATTGAAAGCAGTGCTCGTAAAGAAGGTTCGATTTCTCGTCAGATTACCGCTGAGTTCATCGAAGCGTGGCAGCATAAACATCCAGAAGACAAAATCTCGGTACGGGATGTTGCCGTTGATGTTATTCCTCACCTGGATGAAAACCTTCTGGCAGGTTGGATGAGCCCAGCCGAGACACATTCCGAGGCACAAAAAGCAGCTCTTGCACGTTCGAACGAGCTGACCCAAGAGCTGTTGGCAGCCGATGTTCTCGTACTGGCCGCACCCATGTACAACTTTGCTATCCCTAGTACCCTGAAGGCCTGGCTGGATCATGTACTACGTGCAGGTGTGACGTTCAAGTACACTGAGCAGGGGCCCCAAGGGCTTCTTGAAGGCAAGCGCGCATATATTCTGACGGCGCGCGGTGGTGTTTACACCGGAAGTCCTGCAAATACCTTTGATCATCAGGAGCCTTACCTGCGGCAGGTGCTGGGCTTCATTGGCATTACTGATGTGACGTTTATCCATGTAGAGGGCGTTGCGATGGGGCCAGAAGCAATGGCCAAGGGACTGGAACTGGCGAAGGCTCAATTGGCCGAAGCACTCTAAGTTCAGGCGTTTACCTTTGGATTGAGCCTCCTTCGGGAGGCTTTTTTTCGTCTGGGCATTGGTTATTCCTAGTGTCTCGTGGATTCGGTATCAAGAGGTGAAGACTTTTCTGATGCTAAAAAGCGCGGTACTGTCGCGCAACTTTTGCTGAGTGGTCGTTATGCCGTATCTGTTGTCTGTCACTGTACTTTGGGCGTTTTCCTTCAGCTTGATAGGGGAATACCTGGCCGGTAAGGTCGACAGTGATTTTGCTGTATTGATCAGAGTATTGCTGGCCGCCGCTGTGTTTCTGCCGTTTACTCGGTGGCGAGGTGTTGCGCCGCGCTTCATTGCAGGCTTGATGGTGGCGGGTGCCTTTCAATTCGGCATTACATACCTGTGCCTATACCGAAGCTTTGCAGTTCTGACGGTACCGGAAGTACTCCTTTTTACCGTACTGACGCCTATTTATGTGACGCTTTTGGATGATGTGGTGTGTCGCCGCTTCAATCCGTGGTCATTGGTCGCCGCTGTGGTGGCAGTTCTAGGGGCCGTCGTGATTCGCTTGGAGCGGCTCGAGGGTGAGTATCTGTCAGGATTTCTGTTGTTGCAGCTGGCCAATCTGACCTTCGCGGCAGGACAGGTATTGTGTAAGTACCTAGTACAGCGTCATCCCTCGGATATCCCGCTGTATCACCGTTTTGGATACTTTTTCCTAGGCGCCTTACTGATTGCGCTGCCGTCATTTCTATTGTTTGGCAACCTGGAGCGTATGCCCCAAACAGCCGTACAGTGGGGCGTACTGATCTGGATGGGACTGTTTGCCACGGCGCTGGGCATGTACTGGTGGACGATCGGCTCAACCCGGGTCAACGGCGGAACACTGGCGATTTTGAACGAACTGCATGTACCTGCCGGTCTAATCGTGAATATTCTTATCTGGAATCGAGATGTGGATCTTGTTCGGTTGCTATTAGGTGGTGGGGTTATCGTGGGCTCTTTGATGATCAATCGTTTGGGACGCAGGGCATTCGCATGATTCTATCTGGCCGGGGTATGGCGCTGTCGGTGCTTTCTTCCGTACTGTTCGCTGTGATGCCGGTGTACTTCAATTATCTGGAGCCACTGAACGGTGTTCAGGTGCTGACGCAACGCATTCTCTGGTCGATTCCCATGGTATTGCTGCTTCTGGTACTGACACGACAGGGCGCTATGCTGCGACGGGCGCTTGCTCGATTGCTTCGTGAGCCTCGGCTGATTTTGGCTCTAATAGGCAGCACCTTACTGGTTGGATCGCAATGGGGGGTATTTGTCTGGGCAACGATGACAGGGCATACTCTGGATATAACACTGGGCTATTTCCTGTTGCCTCTGGTGATGGTCATAGTCGGCCGCATGTTTTACGGCGAAGAGATGAGACCGTTATATCGGGTCGCTGTAGTCTTCGCCTTGATCGGCGTCATTCATGAGTGGTGGGCTACCGGGGCGTTTTCCTGGGTTACGCTGGTGTCGGCTCTGGGTTATCCACCTTATTTCATGTTGCGGCGCTGGATGAAAATTGATGCGCTGTCCGGCTTTATTCTAGAAATGCTGTGCATGGCGCCTTTGGCTATCGTGCTGCTCTATTTTTTCAGTCCTGCCTCGGCTCTGCAGGTGGCGCCGAGCTTGTGGATCCTTCTACCGGGGCTTGGCTTGTTGAGCGCGGTGGCCTTTGGCGCCATGATGGCTGCAAGCCGACTGTTGCCAATGGGGCTGTTTGGTATCCTAAGCTACATCGAGCCGGCCCTGCTTGTGTTTGTCGCGATCCTGCTGCTGGACGAAGCATTTGTCTCTTCCCAGCTCTGGACATACGGACCGATCTGGATTGCCGTACTGCTTGTTTGCCTGGACAGTGCCCGTTTGCTTAAGAAGCAGTTGCGTCGAGGGCTGGAAAATGTCTGATAGCTTCAGCGGCCGCCATTAAGCGTTGAAATCCAGCGTCCTATGAGGTCTCGCTCGGACTGGGTCATCTGCGTGACATTGCCTAAAGGCATGGCATTGGAATCTATGGCTTGCTGCTTGATTCGCGGGGCCATTTGCCGGATCTGATCAGTCGTATCCAATAGAACCGCAGCCGGTGCCTCACTAAACAAGGGGCTGGTGGGTTGACTGGAATGACAGACCGTACAGCGTTCGTGAATGATGCCTTCGACCTGAGCGAAATCACCTGTAGCGGTAAGTGGCATCTGTTGCGATTGTACCGTGGCGTAAAGGCTGCCTGGATTTTTGACAGGTGGGGGCGTGTGAGTGGATTGTATCAATGGAGACATCTGCTCATTGTTAAACCACAGGAAGAAGCCCAGCACTACCAGGGTCAGCCCTGAACCAAACAGCATCCATCTGAGTTTTTGCATGTCGCGATCAGTGGCCAAAGCTATCAGTATAACCAAGCGGTATGTGGACCTGATAACGGCCAGTCGCAGGTTTTCGGTTGGCTGTGCCGCTTTGGTCAACAATTGGAAAGTCTTCGATATCCAAGAGTGCTCGCATAGGGTAATGCAAGACTCCTTGGTGATAATTGATGCCTTGCTCTTCGTTGGTAAGGAAGGTCCTGATAGGGTCAGGACCAGGCGTATCACCCGCGGACGTGACTACGATCAGAAAAGGCTTGTCTGAGCGGGACAAACGGCTGGCTTCCTAGTTTGCTCTGGCTCATCACGCATTGCCTGATTCAATGCCATTTCAAGAGGCTGGTCATGGGGCGATTAACAACCCATGTGCTGCACACTGCGCACGGCTCTCCAAGTGCCGATATCGCTCCGGCGTTGTACTGTGTGGATACCGATCTGGCGCATTGTTGGCATAGGTAAACAGCAATGGAACACAACGTGTACCGGGCAGCAGACAGTCCTTTTAGCAGCGCAACGCGTACAGTAGAGAGCCAAGACATGCCTATTTATATATTTACCCTTTGTAACCTTTCGTAAGGTATTGGAACTTTTTGGGGAACAATTGCGAATATCTTGGGGCCGAAGGGTTGATCCGTGAAAGTTGTGCCTGGAGTAACCCCCATGTCGATCCGTGTATCGCGAAGAAACTTCTTAAAATTAAGCGCGACCGGGGTGGCAACGTCGAGTATGGCAATGTTGGGCTTTGCGCCTGAACCTGCCATGGCGTCCATCCGTTATTTCAAACTTGCTGCAGCCAAGGTAACTCGAAACACCTGCACCTACTGTTCCGTAGGATGCGGCATGCTGATTTATAGCCGAGGCGATAACAGCATCAATACCGTTGAGGATATTTACCACATTGAGGGCGATCCGGATCATCCGGTCAGTCGCGGCTCCCTGTGTCCTCGTGGTGCTGGCGCACTCGACTTCGTCAAGAGTGAATCTCGCCTTTCGCATCCCTCCGTTCGCGAACCAGGTTCCAACGAATGGAAACGCATCAGCTGGAATGAGGCGCTAGACCGCATTGCGCGTCATTTGAAGGATGACCGGGACAAGAATTTTGTGACCCGTGATCAGCACGGTCATCTGGTCAATCACTGGACTACGACTGGTTTTCTCGCAGCGTCTGCTACCTCGAATGAGACGGCTTACCTCACGCAGAAAATCGCACGGAGTCTTGGTGTTGTTGTAATGGATAACCAAGCACGCGTTTGACACGGACCGACGGTGGCAGGTCTTGCCCCAACATACGGTCGCGGTGCGATGACGAATTCCTGGACTGATATCCGCAATGCCAATCTGATCCTTTCCATGGGCGGCAACTCGGCTGAGGCGCACCCTGTAGGGTTCCGCTGGGTAATCGAGGCCAAGGAAAAGAACAACGCCAAACTCATTTCAATCGATCCGCGCTTCACCCGTACGGGCGCCGTGGCGGATTACCATGCCTCCATTCGGACAGGCACTGACATCGTGTGGTTGGGCGGTCTGATCAACTATTTGTTGACTACTGACAAGATCAACCATGAGTACGTCAAGGCTTATACCGACGTCGCAATCATCGTAAAAGAGGATTTCGACTTTCATGACGGCTTGTTCTCTGGCTATAAGCAGGACGATATCCGTGCTTATGACAAGTCGAGCTGGAGTTACGAGTTCGATGAAAAGGGTATGGTGAAGGAAGACCCAACCCTACAGCATCCCCGCTGCGTTTATCAGCTGATGCGTAAGCACTACAGCCGCTACACCATCGAGAAGGTTGAAAGCGTCTGCGGTATGCCACGTGATCAAGTCCAGAAAGTCTGGGACATGATTGCCGAGACGGCTGCCGAAGACAAAACCATGACCATTCTCTACGCGCTGGGCTGGACACAGCATTCTGTTGGCGCGCAGATGATTCGTGCCGGCAGTATGGTGCAGTTACTCCTGGGTAACATCGGCATGCTAGGTGGTGGGGTTAATGCCTTGCGTGGGCACTCTAACATTCAGGGCCTGACCGATTTGGGTCTGCTCTCAAACCAGCTTCCTGGCTATATCCGTCTGCCTTCCCATGAAGAGCAGGATTTTGACGGTTATATCGAGCGGCGTGCCAAGCAGCCGTTACGTCCAGGGCAGGTGTCTTATTGGAAATACTTCAAGCGCTTCCATGTAAGCCTTATGAAGTCATGGTATGGCGATGCAGCCACGGCAGAAAACAACTGGTGTTATGACTGGCTGCCCAAGCTCACAGAGCCGTTGTACGACGTTATGCATACCCTTGAGCGTATGCACAATGGCGAGATAACAGGCTACCTGGCGCAAGGTTTCAACTTCCTGGCTTCGTTCCCCAACAAGAACAAGAACGTTGAGGCACTTTCCAAACTCAAGTTCTTGGTAGTGATGGACCCACTGGATATCGAGACCACCGAATTCTGGAAGAATCACGGTGAGTACAACGATGTGGATTCCTCGAAGATCCAGACTGAAGTCTTCCGGCTGCCTACTACATGCTTTGCCGAGGAAAACGGTGCGATCGTCAACAGCTGCCGCTGGCTGCAGTGGCACTGGCGTGCAGCGCCACCACCTGGTGAAGCGCGTCCGGACGTGGCCATCATGGCGGGTATTTTCCATCGCCTGCAGCAGATGTACCGTGACGAGGGCGGAGCGTTTCCTGATCCAATCCTTAACCTGACCTGGCCCTATAGCAATCCCGAGGAGCCTAATCCAGAGGATATTGCTCAGGAGTACAACGGTCGCGCGTTGGCTGATCTGCCAAGTGCTGATGGCAAGACCATTACCCATAAGAAGGGCGATCTGCTGGATGACTTTGGTTATCTGACGGATGATGGTCGTACAGCCTGTGGCTGCTGGATTTACTCTGGCTGCTGGACTCGTGCCGGCAATATGATGGATAGACGCGATAACGCCGATCCTTACAATGTCGGTATTACATTGGGATGGGCCTGGTCGTGGCCTCTCAATCGACGCATTTTGTATAACCGTGCAAGCGCGCGTCCTGATGGCACCTCTTGGGCGCCCGAGAAGCGGCTCATCTGGTGGAACGGCGAGCGTTGGGCTGGACCAGATATTCCAGACTTTCCTTGGACGTCGCCACCAGAAGCCGGTGCTAGCCCATTTATTCTCAACCAGGAAGGTGTTGCGCACTTCTTTGGCGGTAGCATGATGGCGGAAGGGCCGTTCCCTGAGCATTATGAGCCGTTCGAGTCTCCTCTCGACTACAACCCGATGCACCCGAACAACCCTGCAGCCAAAAACAATCCGGCGGCACGTGTGTTCAAAGGCGACCGGGAGCAAATGGGGACCAGTAAGGACTTTCCGTATGCCGCTACGACGTATCGGATTACGGAGCACTTCCACTTCTGGACCACTCATGCGCGACTCAATGCCATTGCACAGCCAGAAAAGTTTGTGGAAATCGGGGAAGACCTGGCCAATGAGCTTGGCATCAAGGCAGGCGATACGGTGAAGGTCACATCAAAGCGTGGCTTCATCCGTGCCATTGCGGTGGTTACCAAGCGTATCCATAAGCTTCAAGTGGAAGGACGCACGGTGCACCAGATTGGTATTCCTATTCACTGGGGCTTCAAAGGCGTGGCCAGGAAAGGTTTCCTGACCAATACCCTGACACCAGTGGTGGGCGATGCCAACACGCAGACGCCTGAGTTCAAGTCGTTCCTGGTGAACGTCGAGAAGGTATGAGGACGCGATAATCATGAGAGGCGATCAAGTCAACTTTCAAAACATCGTCGCCCGGTCCGCGACCACCGAAGCCTCGCCGCACACACGTGACGGCGGAGTGGAGAAGGTCGCCAAGCTGATCGACGTTTCCCGGTGCATCGGGTGTAAGGCTTGTCAGGTAGCGTGTTCGGAGTGGAACGATCTGCGTGATGAGATCGGTCATTGCGATGGTAGCTACAATAATCCGGCAGACCTTAGCCCTACTACCTTCCAGGTCATGCGATTCAATGAGTATGTGAACGAGCAGGGCAATCTGGAGTGGTTGATCCGTAAGGACAACTGCATGCACTGTGCAGAGCCTGGTTGCATGAAGGCCTGTCCGGCACCCGGGGCGATTGTGCAATACGCCAACGGTATCGTGGACTTCAACTCCGAGCACTGCATCGGTTGCGGTTATTGCGTGTCAGGCTGTCCATTCAACATTCCGCGTATCTCCAAGAAGGATCAAAAGGCCTATAAATGCACATTGTGCTCGGACCGTGTCTACCACGGTCTGGAGCCTGCCTGCGTTAAGACCTGCCCAACAGGCGCTATCATGTTTGGTACCAAGGAAGACATGACCGAACATGCCTTGATGCGGGTAGGCCAGCTCAATGATCGTGGTTACGCCAATGCTGGTCTGTACGATCCACCGGGTGTAGGCGGTACCCATGTCATGTATGTGTTGCAGCATGCCGACAAACCAGAGCTCTATAGTAATCTGCCGAGCGATCCGCAGATCAGTCCGCTGGTAGGGCTGTGGAAGGGCATTACCAAGCCCATCATGTCCGCGATGATTGGTTTGACTGCCCTGGCAGGCTTTGCGCACTACGTGATGAAGGGCCCCAAGGAGGAGCCGGAAGACACGCCGGATGAGGAGATTCGTCACGAGGCCCTAGAGGAGGATCGCAAATGACCCCTTCAAGCAGCGAGAAAGGCATCCTGCGGTACAGCACGTTCAGCCGTCTGAACCATTGGGTCATCGCGATTACATTCGTATGTCTGGTGCTCAGCGGTCTGGCGTTCTTTCACCCCTTCTTTTTTGACCTGACCGCCCTGTTTGGCGGTCCGACAGTGACGCGCATGGTTCACCCCTTTATCGGGGTGATCATGGCACTCTGTTTCGTGGTCATGGCCATACGCTTTTTCAAGGTCAACTTGTTCAAGCGTCATGATATCGAGTGGATGAAGCACATTGGTGATGTACTCAGTAACCGGGACGAACTGGCGCCACCGATCGGCATCAACAATCCCGGTCAGAAGCTGGTGTACTGGCTAATGGTCATGAGTGTGCCGTTGCTGTTGATCTCGGGTATCGTTATCTGGCGGCCTTATTTCGCGGAATATTTTCCGCGTGAATGGCTGCGGGTATCGAGCCTCGTACATGCATACGTCGCCTTTGTTGCGATCATCACGCTGATCATTCACGTCTACTCGGCGATCTGGGTGAAAGGCTCCTTCCGAGCGATGACGCAGGGACGGGTTAGCCGTGCCTGGGCCAAGCATCATCATCGCCTCTGGTATGATGATATTGTGGAGCAGGAGCGCAAAGAAAAGGAAAGAACCGGCTCGCGTTCGGGTGCGGTCAATGAGCATCATATGCCAACGAAGGGGACGCCGTGACAGCTACTGCCACTCACCAATATGGGACCTCGCCGACGGGGATCATGGATCCGGCTCCCGTTGTACCGCCTAAAAAGCAGGTATTTGCCATGCGGGCACGAAGGCTCAAGGAGCTTTCTGAGAAAGTCGAGCCGCTCAGCGGGTTCTTGCTGTTCATGTCGCAGCTCGTCAAAGCGCAGGACATTGTCTTGAACGAGCATGAAGCCAGTTGGCTACCTGATCCAAGCGCTTTCACGCTGGCGCTGGAGCATGGTATGCCGCCGCTTGGAATCAATGCTTTGCGTCGTGACATTGATTGGCAGGCTGAGCTGAACGCATTGCTTGATACGCTTGAGCTCCACGTGGCCGATAAGCAGCGTGAGCTTTTGACTGCACTGCGTCATCTGGACCATGAGACAAGGGAAGCACTGGCGGACGATATTCTGGATGGCCGTCCAGGCCCTGTAGAGCATCGTGCCTTGCTTCCTTTTATCTCGGCAGCATTGCAGATCGCCTGGGTTCGTCTTACACAGTGTCTATCTTCGCCACCTAAAAGGCCGTCCGGTAATGCACGAACGATTTGTCCATGCTGCGGGTCGGCTCCTGTCGCCAGTATCATTCATGCTGATCGAGACCGCAGTGGCGTACGCTATTTGCACTGTGGTCTGTGTTCGACTGAATGGCATCTGGAGCGCAGCAAGTGCAGCGTGTGCGGGGAAGGCCGTACGGTGAAGTACCTGAGCCTCGAAGATGAGCAAGGCAAAGCGCCGGTGGCTGCGCAGGCGGAAACATGTAGCGACTGCAACAGCTATCTCAAGATTGTAACCAAAGAGTTCAATCTGGGAGCGGAACCAATGGCGGATGATCTGGCTAGCCTTATGCTGGATATGAAGCTTGCAGAAGAAGGGCAATTTGATCGAAGCGGATTCAACCCGCTGCTGATCGTAGGTGAATAACCATTTGCCCTTAACAAAAGGCCGGCTTTCTAGCCGGCCTTTTCATTGGCGCCTTAGCGCTGATGAACCTTCACACCCATGGCGTAGGTTTCCTTAACGGTTCGATCATCACCCAGCATCATCAAGGCGAACAGTTTTTCTTCCAGCGACTTGGCCTGCTTCAGGCGATAACTCAGCAGAGGTGTTGCATGGTAGTCAAGCACCACGAAGTCTGCGTCGTTACCCTGAGCGAAGCTACCAATCCTATCCTCCAGGCGTAATGCACGAGCTCCGCCTAGCGTAGCAAGGTAAAAGGCCTTGAACGGGTGCAGTTTTTCGCCTTGCAACTGCATAACCTTGTACGCCTCGTTGACCGTCTGCAGCATCGAGAAACTTGTGCCGGCACCAACGTCCGTGCCCAGGCCAACGTTCACCTTATACTGCTCAAGTTGTGGCAGTTTGAAAAGGCCGCTACCCAGGAACAGATTCGAAGTAGGGCAGAAGGCTACGGCTGATCCAGTCTCACTCAAGCGGGCACATTCTTCATCGCAAAGGTGTACACCGTGTGCAAACACCGATCGTTTACCTAGCAGCTGATAATGATCGTAGACATCAAGATAACCGCTGCGCTCGGGGAAAAGCGACTTTACCCATTCGATTTCCTTGATGTTTTCGGAAAGGTGCGTGTGCAGGTAGATATCCGGATATTCCCCAAGCAACTGGCCTGCAAGAGTTAGCTGCTCTGGCGTGCTCGTTGGTGCAAAGCGCGGTGTCACGGCATAGTGCAGGCGGCCTTTGCCATGCCAGCGCTCGATCAGCTCCTTGCTGTCTGCATAGCCGGACTCCGGAGTATCTATCAGAAAGTCGGGAGCATTTCGATCCATCAGGACCTTGCCGGCGATCATGCGCAAATTGAGCTTTTCGGCCGCTTCGAAGAATGCCTCTACAGACTGCTTGTGTACAGTGCCAAACACCAGAGCAGTTGTGGTGCCGTTACGTAACAGCTCCTTGAGGAAAATATCGGCGACTTCCGCCGCTTTGGCTGAGTCAGCAAACGCTCCCTCGGCCGGGAAGGTGTAGTTGTTTAACCAGTCCAGCAACTGCTCGCCATAGGACGCGATGATTCCTGTCTGTGGGTAATGGATGTGCGTGTCGATAAAGCCTGGTGTAATCAGCGCATCCGGGTGCTCAATCACCTCGGTTCCTTCAGGCAGTACGGGCAACAGCGTGGCTGCGTTTCCCATTGCATCGATGCGACCATCAGTTACGACCAGCAATCCGTCTTCAACGAACTCACAGGCAGCCTCAATGCCGACGTCATTCGGATCGGCAACGCAGTGGAGCAGAGCGGCACGGTAGGCTTGAGTAGTCATATCCCTTCTTAATCATCCAGTGTGTTAACGGTAGACAGGTCAAGCATGCAACCTGTCGCGCACGATCAACCACTGCAAGGTCGACAATTCAAACCCGCGCGACATTATTAGGAATGGTTATGTGTCGGCTGAACGAGACGCAGTGGAGAGGCTTCTTGTAGCGTAGCCTGTGCGCTATAGGTCGCGATAACTTCTCCCGCTACAGAGATCGCAATTTCCGCAGGAAGTTTACCTTTAATCTGCGGGATTCCCAGAGGGCAACGTACGCGATTGATCTGTTCGGTTGTAAAACCTTTGGTTGCAAGGTGATGCTGAAACTTCGCCCACTTGGTTTTTGAGCCTATCAGTCCGTAATAGCCAAAATCGTTACGGGTCAGGATGCGCTCGGTCAGCTCAAGGTCTAACGGATGATTATGCGTCATGACGATAAAGTAGGTGCCGCCTGGCATGGCGTCTACTTCATCCAGAGGTTCGTCCGTAACGATTTTGGTAACTCCCCTAGGAAGAGTGTCTGGAAACTCCCGAACACGTGAGTCGATCCAGCGTATCTCGCATGGCAGGCTGGCTAGTAGTGGTACTAGAGCACGCGCCACATGTCCATTACCAAACACGGCGACGTGCACCGTGTGCTGGCCCATGGGCTCAAACAGCAATGCTGTGGCTTCCGTGCCGCATGGTTCCTGACGTTCACCCAGCGCAAACCGTTCGATGCGCGGCTCGCGTATTCCTTCCTTGAGCATCTGCCGCGCAATCTCGATGGCCTTGTACTCGAGGTGACCGCTGCCAATCGTCAGACGTAAACTATCGGCAGTGACTATCATTTTTGTCCCTGTAGTACGCGGCGTTGAGCCTTTCTCTTCAACAACGGTGACCAACACGCACGGAGTGCCCTGGGATTCAAAAGTGGCCAGCTCGGCTAACCAGCCCGTCTTTTCTTTCATGCATTTACCTGCTCAGTGGCGGGGTTTGCCGTGGAACAGGCCTCGGCCTGCTCCAGGCGTTTCGTCAGTTTCACGTCCTACAGTACATACTCGAGTGGGGAGGGCATCAACATTTGGGTGAATCCGGTAATCCGCTAGGCTGGCAACGGCGTCCTTTAATTTGTACCAGACAGCAATGCTTCATATGAAGGGCGGCTCGCCTACGGCGTAGGAGTGAGATACGGTTGCCCTCGGGCTCGATCTTCCACCGGCTTGATGCGGAAATCAGGGGGATATCCGTTATTGTAGGAATTTTGAGAGATATCTGACCGATATAGCCCCTGCGGATCAACTTTTCGAAGGCCGGCTGCTGTTCCTATATGCTACATAGCCGTTAGTGAAGGCAATATTTTCTTCGCGGACACCATAGTGCGAGCCGCAAATTCGACCAAGTGCTGGCGAATCCTGAATGCTGCGTTCTGCGCTATCTTGCCGCTCAAATTCGCTCCGCTCCGCTTGAGGCGGCGATAGCGTTGATGTACTAGGTATGGACCTTAAAAGCGTGTCCATTAGAAAGCCTGTATGGTTATCGGCAGGGCTGTGTCTTTCTGTTCAGGCTGGCAGGAAAGTGCGCCAGCTTTTGTGCCGGTCTGATCGGTCTTCTGACCAGTTCACCTCCACAGTTGGGGCAGCAGCCGTGCAGGTGACTCAAGGCGCATGTCTTGCAGAATGTGCACTCGAAAGAGCAAATGAATGCGTCGCTTGTGTCAGGTGGCAGGTCTTGATCACAGCATTCACAGTTAGGGCGTAGCTCAAGCATGATCAAGTCCTCGTATGGGGTCACCGAATCGGGCGCTATACGCCTGCGGGCTGACTGACAAATGTTTCTGAAACGTCCGGCGAAGGCTTTCCGGGTGGCCGAAGCCACAGAGGCGAGCAACGGTGCTGATTGAGGCTTGTGCATCATGTAGAAGTGCTCTGGCGGTCTCCAGGCGAACCTGTTCTACATAGCGTCCCGGAGTGATGCCCAACTCCCTGCCAAATGCACGCGACAAGGTGCGAGGCGTCATGTTGACCTGCTCTGCCAGACGCTCGATGGAAAGATCTTCCCCCAAATGCGCGGGTATCCAGTCCAACAATGCGGCCAAACGAGGAGTTCGGCTGGGCTCCGGCGAAAGACAGGCGCTGAACTGTGCCTGACCACCGGGACGACGTAAAAACATGACGAGTCTGCGCGCTACGCTTAATGCTGTAGGTCGATCCAGATCCGCTTCAACCAGGGCCAGCGCAAGGTCAATGCCTGCCGTAACACCGGCGGAAGTAAAGACATCGGCATAACCGTCCTGCCCGGCAGGATCGTAGGTATGCAGGCGGTCTCCCTCAACTTGTATGGCGGTGTAACGCTGCAACGCTTCCAGGTCAGCCCAGTGTGTCGTGGCGCGTCGGCCCTTCAGCAGTCCTGACTCAGCCAGGATCAGGGCGCCGGAGCAAACGGACCCCAGACGACGCAGGCGAGGCTGGCTCTGTTGCAGCCAGTCCAGCAGCTCGGTATGTCGACATTGCTGCTCGACGCCAATACCGCCAGGAACCAGTAGGGTATCGAGCTGCTCCGCAGGCATGCCACGCCAGGATTGATCCGCCACGATCTGAATGCCAGATGAGGTCATGATTGGGCCGGGCTGATCAGCCAGAAGACTTATCTGATAAGCCGGAGGCAGCCCTTGTCGCTGCCGTTCAACATTGGCAGAAGCAAAAACCTGCAACGGCCCGGTTACATCCAGGCTCATTACGTCTGGATAGAGAAGGCTGGCAACAACGCGGACGGCATTCATGGTTCATACTCTGGACGGATCAATCAAGTGTGCTGCGCGCTGTGTCTGTCTGCAATGACAAGTGCCCCACAGATATGGACATCTGGATAAGATCATCGGAAATTCTTCAGGGTGACTTCTGCTCTGGCAACAACCTCTTTAAGATGCGCGCCATGAATGTTTCCGACCCTAAAGAACTGGCGCCTCTGCTCGAAGCAATACTGCTGGCTGCCGGTAAACCGCTGACGCTGGAACGCCTCGCGGAACTCTTCGATGATTATGAACGGCCCGAGCCCAAGCAGTTACGCGATGGACTCGCTGTGCTGGCCGGCTCGTGCAAGAAGCGAGGTTTTGAGCTCAAGGAAGTGGCCAGCGGTTATCGCTTGCAGGTCAAGGAGCGGTATTCAACCTGGGTCGGTCGTCTTTGGGATGAGCGTCCGCCGCGTTATTCGAGAGCGCTTCTGGAAACCTTGGCGCTGATTGCCTACCGACAGCCAATCACCCGTGGTGAAATCGAAGAAGTGCGTGGTGTTGCAGTCAACAGCCAGATCGTCAAGACATTGCTTGAGCGCGAATGGATTCGCGTGGTTGGCTATCGTGATGTGCCGGGCCGCCCGGCCATGTTTGCCACTACCAGAGCGTTTCTGGATTATTTCAACCTGAAAAGCCTGGATGAGTTGCCAACGCTGGCCGCTATTCGGGAGATGGAGTTCGAGCCAGAACCTGTTCTCGACGATCACGCGCTGGCAGCAGAAGATGCGTCAGTCATGTCACCGGAGCCTGCCGAAACAACAGCCAAGCCGGCAGAGGAGACCAGTTTTCGGACATTACTGGCGGAGCTGGATGTCATGGAGACCGGACTCAAGATCGATTTTAACGATCTGCGTCTGGAAGAGGCCATCGATCCGATGGGAGAGGATCGGGAAGAGCAATGAGGCAATAGCCGCTATAATGAAAATCGGCCGGAGATGATCCGGCCGATTCGTCTGTGTCAGGTTCTGTGTTACGCCGGAGCGTTTACCAGTGCCTGACAGGTATCGAGCATACGGTTGGAGAATCCCCACTCGTTGTCGTACCAAGCCATGACCTTCACCAAATTGCCGGTGACCTTGGTGTGGTTGGCATCGAAGATTGAGGACAGCGGGTTATGGTTGAAGTCGATCGACACCAGTGGACGGTCGTTATAACCCAATACCGGCGAGGCTTCGCTGGCCGCTTTCATGAAGGCATTGATTGTCTTGGCATCTGCTGTCTTGGAAACCTGAATGGTCAGGTCGACCAGCGACACGTTGATAGTCGGCACACGTACAGCCATGCCGCTGAACTTACCGACCAGCTCTGGCAGCACCAGACCCACGGCTTCAGCCGCACCGGTCTTGGTTGGAATCATCGACTGAGTAGCCGAGCGGGCACGGAAGGGGTCGGAATGATAGACATCCGACAGGTTCTGGTCATTGGTATAGGCATGGATCGTGGTCATCAGACCATGCTCGATACCCAACTCACGGTTCAGGACCTGAGCGACCGGGGCCAGACAGTTGGTTGTGCAGGACGCATTGGAAATGATCTGGTGGGACTGACGCAGGATATTGTCATTCACACCATAAACAATTGTGGCGTCAACCTCCTTACCAGGTGCGGAGATAATGACCTTGGAAGCACCTGCGTCCAGGTGAGCCGCCGCCTTGCTGCGGCTGGTGAACAGACCGGTGCATTCGAACACCACGTCAACATTCAGGTCTTTCCAGGGAAGCTCTGCCGGATTTCGGATGGCGGATACCGCAATACGGTCGCCATTCACGGTCAGGCTGTTCTCATCAACGGAAATCTCAGCATTGAAACGATCATGCACGCTGTCGAATTCCAGGAGATGGGCATTAATGGACGCGTCACCCAAGTCATTGATGGCGACAACCTGCATATGCTGACGATAATTTCCGGAGTAAAGCGCACGAAGAACATTACGGCCGATACGCCCGAAACCATTGATAGCAATACGAATGCTCATATTTGAAACCTCGTTCTGGCAGGATTTGTTGTAAAAACAATTACACTATCGCGTATTTTGAGAGGAATAATAGCCACTCAGATCAAATTTGTTTTAAAAACAACAAATTTTTCGCCTGCCTGGAGAATCGGAACCATGCATCCTCGCGTCCTTGAAGTTACACAGCGTCTCATTGAGCGTAGCCGTCCTACGCGTACGCGCTACCTTGAAATGATCCGGGCAGCTGCGAGCGAAGGCCCTCAGCGTGCCAAGCTACAATGCGCCAACTTTGCCCACGGCGTAGCCGGATGCGGTCCTGCGGACAAGCAACGTCTGCGCCTTATGGATGAGGTTAACGTCGCTATCGTTTCGTCTTACAACGACATGTTGTCTGCGCACCAGCCTTACGAACATTTCCCCCAGATCATCAAAGATGCTCTGCGCGAAATAGGCTCCGTTGGTCAGTTCGCCGGTGGGGTGCCAGCCATGTGTGACGGCGTAACCCAGGGCGAAGCAGGCATGGAGCTCAGCCTGCTCAGCCGTGAAGTCATCGCAATGTCCACCGCTGTGGCACTGTCCCACAATATGTTCGATGCCGCATTGTGCCTGGGCATCTGCGACAAGATCATTCCTGGCCTGATGATTGGCTCTCTACGTTTTGGTCATTTGCCATTCGTTTTCGTGCCGGGTGGTCCAATGCCTTCAGGCATTTCCAACAAGGAAAAAGCCCGGGTACGCCAGTTGTTCGCCGAGGGTAAGGCAACCCGTGAGGAGTTGCTTGAGTCGGAAATGAAGTCTTATCACAGCCCGGGCACCTGCACGTTCTACGGTACAGCTAACACCAATCAGGTGGTTATGGAAGTGATGGGCCTGCATCTGCCAGGCTCGTCCTTTGTGAATCCTTATACGCCTTTGCGTGATGAGCTGACCCGTGAGGCGGCCCGTCAGGTAACGCGTATCACCCAGCAGAACGGTAATTTCATCCCGTTGGGCAAAATCGTTGACGAAAAAGCCATTATCAACTCGGTCG
Organism: Pseudomonas sp. MAG002Y; assembly: GCF_019400845.1. Lineage (NCBI taxonomy): Bacteria > Pseudomonadati > Pseudomonadota > Gammaproteobacteria > Pseudomonadales > Pseudomonadaceae > Pseudomonas > Pseudomonas sp. MAG002Y. The sequence goes on from NZ_WOEJ01000023.1 coordinate 23,904, forward strand.
TGGCCTTGCATGCAACCGGTGGTTCTACCAACCATACCCTGCATATTCCCGCCATCGCACAGGCGGCTGGTATCGAACTAACTTGGCAGGATATGGCGGATCTGTCGGCTGTCGTTCCAACGCTGGCGCAGGTTTACCCCAACGGCAAGGCGGATGTGAACCATTTTCATGCGGCTGGTGGCACCAATTTCCTGATTCGCACCCTTTTGGATGCCGGTTTGCTGCATGAAGATGTGAACACCGTCATGGGTCATGGATTACGTCGTTACTTGCAGGAGCCATTCTTGGAGAATGGCACATTGACATGGCGTGAAGGACCTGTGGCGAGCTTGGATGAGGAAATCCTGCGTCCGGTCGAGCGCCCGTTCCGCCCTGAAGGTGGTTTGCGTGTGATGGATGGCAACCTTGGCCGTGGGGTCATGAAGGTATCTGCCGTAGCGCCTGATCACCAGATCGTAGAAGCGCCTGCTAGAGTATTTGCTGATCAAGCCGAGCTTGCTAATGCTTTCAAAGCAGGTGAGCTGGACCGCGATTTTGTAGCGGTGGTCCGCTTTCAAGGACCCAAGGCCCTTGGTATGCCGGAGTTACATAAGCTGACGCCTTACCTGGGCGTGTTGCAGGATCGAGGCTTTAAGGTCGCTCTGGTGACTGATGGACGTATGTCTGGAGCATCCGGCAAGGTGCCAGCGGCTATCCATGTATGCCCTGAGGCAATCGATGGCGGTCCGTTGTCGAAAGTACGTGACGGTGATCTGGTGCGTGTCAATGGACAAACCGGAGAGTTGATCGTGGTGGTTGATCCTGCCGAGTGGAATGCTCGGGAGCAGGTGGCGCCCCCGCAAGGCATGGGAATTGGAACGGGACGTGAACTCTTTGCGTTCATGCGGCAAGCAATGAGCACCGCCGAAAAGGGTGCGAGTGCATTTACATCCAGCCTGGAGGCGCTGAAATGAATTTGGCTTTGGTAGGGGATATCGGGGGCACGAATGCCCGTTTCGCATTGTGGCGTGACCAGCAGCTTGATGCGATCGAGGTGATGGCGTGTGCCGATTTCGAGCGTCCCGAAGATGCTGTGCGTGAATACCTCAAGCGTACCGGTGTCGCTCTTGACGATATCCACTCCGTATGTCTCGCCTGCGCGGGGCCGGTAGGCGAGGGTGACTTCCGTTTTACCAATAATCACTGGGTTATCAGCCGCGAGCGTTTCTGCGCTGAGCTTGGTCTGACTCACCTGCTTCTGATCAATGACTTCAGCTCAATGGCCTGGGCTGTAGCTAAGCTGGACAAAGCGCATTGCGTTCAGGTCCGTGAGGGAGCGGCGCATGCCAATCGGGCACGTCTGATCATCGGGCCGGGGACTGGCTTGGGTGTGGCCGGTCTGCTGCCGATCGGGGATGACCGCTGGATGGTACTTTCCAGCGAAGGCGGTCACGTTGATTTGCCGATCGGCACGCCACGTGAGTTCGAAATTTGGAAAATCTTGAAGCGCCAGTTTGGTAACCACGTGTCGGCGGAGCGTATTATTTCCGGCAATGGCCTGGTGAATCTCTACAAGGCCAGCTGTGAACTGGATGGCCGCGAAGAGAAGTGCGTGACCGCTGCCGAGATCTGTGAAATGGCGCTGTCCGGTGACGCCTATGCCGACGAGGTGCTGGAGCAGTTCTTCGTATGGCTGGGCCGTGTGGCTGGTAATGCTGCGCTGACCTTAGGTGCGTTGGGTGGCGTTTATATCGCCGGTGGAATTCTGCCGCGATTTGTTGAGCGCTTCCAGAACGGCGCCTTTGCCAAGGCGTTTGCGGACAAGGGTAAGACGAGCAGTGCCTACCTTCAGGATATTCCTGCCTGGCTGGTCACCGCCGAGTACCCTGGCTTGTTTGGCGCAGGGGTTGCCTTGCAGCAAAGCCTGAACGGTCAGTAATACCGCGTTTCACCTCTTGGCGTTCCCCCTGGTGTCGTGCATGCTTCGACACCAGGGCAATAATAAAAAAGACAAGGGATAACGCTATGACGCCGATGGGTAAATCCATCCTGCTGGTCGATGACGATCAGGACATTCGTGAGCTTCTTGAGGCTTATCTGAGCCGTGCCGGATTTAGCGTTCGGGCTGTGGCAGACGGCTACGGATTTCGTACTGCGCTTAAAGCCGAGCCGGCTGATCTTCTGATACTGGATGTTATGCTGCCGGGTGAGGACGGCTTCAGTCTTTGCCGTTGGGTCAGGGCGCTGAGTGGTTCCATCTCTCAAGTACCTATCATCATGCTGACTGCCAGCTCCGATGAGGCAGATCGTGTGATTGGCCTTGAATTGGGCGCTGACGATTACATTGGAAAACCATTCAGTCCGCGGGAATTACAGGCGCGGATCAAAGCGCTTCTCCGGCGCGCAGGTTTTGGTGACGCCAAGTCGGGACACACATTGGTGTTTGATGAATGGCGTCTTGATACTGTCACGCACAGGCTGTTCCACCAGGACGGAGAAGAGGTCATTCTGTCCGGCGCTGATTTCACTCTGCTCAAACTGTTTCTAGATCATCCCCAGCAAATACTTGACCGTGACACGATTGCCAACGCGACGCGGGGGCGTGAAGTCATGCCGCTTGACCGCATCGTGGACATGGCCGTCAGCCGCTTGCGTCAACGGCTGCGTGACACCGGGAAATCGCCTCGACTGATTCGCACGGTACGCGGCAGTGGCTACCTTCTGGCGGCGCAGGTGCATGGCCCGACCGCTGATGTTTTTTAAGGCACTCCAGCGGCTGGTACCGCACTCATTGTTGGGAAGAATGCTGTTGCTTACGCTGCTGGCGGTTCTGCTGGCCCAGGGCGTTTCCAGCCTCTTCTGGATATCGCACTTGCGTGCCAGCCGAATGGAAGGTCTGCTGAACGCTTCGCGCAGCCTTGGTTACTCCATTGCGGCCAGCGTGCGTTACTTCAGTCTGCTACCGCCGGCGTATCGTCCGGTAGTGCTGGAGCAGTTGCGTAATATGGGCGGTACACGGTTTTTCGTATCGCTTAATGAAAAGCCCTTGATCATGGAGCCGCTGCCCGATTCGCCTGGCAAGCAGGCGGTACTTCATGCTGTGGAGTCAGTCTTGCGGGAGCGTCTCGGCAATGGGATGCCGATGTATGTGGAGTTTGTCAGCCCCAAGCACCTGCGCCTGTTCAATGGCAATCTTTCCCTGGATGAGTTGCCACGCTCCTGGGCGCACTACGTCCTCAGCTTTGAACCACTAGATCCGCCCATTCTGGTCACCCAGATACGAATAGGTCCGGAGGAGTGGGTCTACATCGGGACACTGATGCCAGCCCCTTATCTCACCCTGGATGAGCCGTTCCTGCCTCTGCAGCAGGCTTGGTTCATCCTGTTCAGCAGCGCTTTTCTGCTCTTGTTCATCGGCCTGCTCATCCACTGGCAGAGCCGGCCGCTTAAACGTTTGTCGCAAGAGGCACGTGAGCTTTCGCTGGAGGCACAGGTTCAACCCCTTCCTGAAGTCGGGGCGAGTGAAATTCAGGAAGTCACACGCGCCTTCAACACCATGCGTGATCGTATCAGTCGATACCTGGCCGAGCGGGGCCAGCTTTTCAGTGCGATTTCCCATGATCTGCGGACCCCTATCACCCGGCTGCGGCTCCGTGCCGAGTTACTGGAGGATGAGGCATTGCAGGCGCGCTTCAATCGAGACCTTGACGAACTGGATCTGCTAGTCAAGGGAGCACTGCAGTGCGTCAAGGACACCGATATTCACGAAAACATCGAGTCGGTAGACCTCAATCTCCTGCTGAGCAATATCGTCGAGCCTTACCAGGCCGGTGAGCAGCCTCGAGCGACGTTGCAAGGTGAGGCGGTAGCTCTCTATCCCGGCAAGCCGCTGGCCTTGAAGCGCTGTATCGGCAATGTACTCGACAACGCGCTGAAATACGGTAATCGGGCGCACTTGACGGTGGAGGATGATGGCAAGGTATTCATGTTGCATGTCGACGATGAAGGCCCAGGGGTGCCAGAAAAGGATTTAGAGCAGGTTTTCGAACCGCATGTCCGCCTGACAGGTCAACAGCAGGGATACGGATTGGGGCTCGGGATTGCGCGTAATTTAGCCCATGCCCATGGGGGGGAGGTGGTCTTGCGCAATCGTCGGGAAGGGGGCCTGCGGGTCACGCTGACGTTGCCGCGCTAGAGGCGTCCTGAAACGAGTAGCGTAAAATTGTGATCGATATCTACAAAAGCCGCCTAATGTAACGGCATTGTGACATTAATGATTCCCTTCGTTACCCACGCTGGCCAAGGGCTGGCTAGACTCCGATCAGATTTATAAAAACAACAAGGTCACTGATCATGAAAGCACTCAATCGTCTCGCCCTCGCGGTTTCTTTGTCCTGCTTGAGCCAATTACCCCTAACCGCCCAGGCGGGTGAAGTGGAAGTCCTGCATTGGTGGACTTCAGGTGGTGAAGCTCGGGCTGTCGATACCCTCAAGCAAATGATGCAAAAGCAGGGCGATACCTGGAAGGATTTCGCGGTTGCCGGCGGTGCCGGTGAGGCCGCGATGACCGTTCTGAAAACCCGTGCGGTTTCTGGCAATCCTCCTTCTGCAGCACAGCTCAAAGGCCCCGACATTCAGGAGTGGGCTGACATGGGCTTTCTTACCAACCTGAACGACATCGCCAAGGCCGGAAAATGGGACAGCATCATGCCCAAGCGCATCGCTGAAACCATGCAGCATGATGGTGATTACGTCGCCGTTCCCGCCGGTGTTCATCGCATCAACTGGCTCTGGATAAACCCTGAGGCCTTCCAGAAAGCGGGCGCCAAGGTGCCAACGACGCTGGATGAGTTCTTCGAGGCTGCAGACAAGCTCAAGGCAGCAGGCATCATCCCGATTGCCCACGGCGGTCAGAACTGGCAGGACACCACCATTTTCGAGTCGCTGGTCATGGCCATGATGGGGCCAGAGGACTATCACAAGGCATTTGTCGAAACTGACGAAGACACTTTGCGCAGCGACAAAATGGTTGAAGTGTTCAAGACCTTCAAGCGTATTCGCAATTACATCGACCCAGATGCAGCGGGCCGTGACTGGAACCTGGCTACCGCCATGGTCATCAATGGCAAGGCCGGTATGCAGATTATGGGCGACTGGGCCAAGGCCGAGTTTACGGCTGCAAACAAGACTGCTGGCAAGGACTACCTGTGCGTAGTCATGCCGGGCACTCAGGGTGACTTCATCTACAACATCGATTCCCTGGCCATGTTCAAGCTCAAGGACGAGGCAAACAGGAAAGCCCAGGATGACTTGGCCCGTACTGTCATCGACAAGCCTTTCCAAGAAGTCTTCAACCTGAACAAAGGCTCGATTCCTGTTCGCAATGATATCGACATGGCGAAGTTCGATGACTGTGCCAAACAGTCCATGAAGGATTTCCAGGCAGCCAACGACTCGGGCAAAGCGGAGCCAAGCCTGGCGCATAGCATGGCCAACACCAGCTATATCCAGGGCGCTGTCTTCGATGTGATCACCAACTTCTTCAACGATCCAAGCGCCGACCCCAAAAAGGCGACCGAACAACTGGTCGCCTCCATCAAAGCGGCGCAGTAATGCAGTAAGGGCAGGGCGTTGCAAGACGCCCGGTCCTGATGCAAATACCAACCTACGGGTTGGATCAGGAGTTCTTCGATGTCTTTAAGCGAAGTGCAAATCATGCGCACAGGTACCAGCACGTCTGTACGAAAGCCTGACCGCCTCCAGAAATGGCTTCCCAAGCTGGTTCTGGCCCCTACCGCGGTGGCAATGATTGTTTGCCTGTACGGCTATATGCTGTGGACGGCCGTGATCTCATTGACTACGTCCCGCTTCATGCCGGTGTATAACTTTGCAGGTCTTGCCCAGTTTGAACGCCTACTGGCTAACGACCGTTGGCTGGTGGCCTGTAAAAACCTGGCCATCTTTGGCGGGATGTTTATCCTGCTTTGCCTGATCATCGGCGTGTTCTTCGCCATCCTGCTGGATCAACGCATCCGACGCGAAGGTTTTATCCGCACCATTTATCTTTATCCCATGGCGCTATCGATGATCGTTACCGGTACCGCCTGGAAGTGGCTGCTCAACCCAGGGTTAGGCCTGGACAAGCTCCTGCGCGACTGGGGATGGGAAGGTTTCCGCTTTGACTGGCTTGTTGATACGGATAGGGTCATCTATTGCTTGCTGATCGCTGCGATCTGGCAGGCCTCCGGCTTTGTCATGGCAATGTTCCTGGCCGGTTTACGCGGCGTGGATAGTGCCATCATTCGTGCCGCACAAATCGACGGAGCCTCGCTGCCCACGATTTATCTGCGCATCGTTCTACCCAGTTTGCGACCTGTTTTTTTCAGTGCCGTGATGATCCTGTCGCACATTGCGATCAAGAGCTTTGACTTGGTAATGGCCATGACCGCCGGTGGACCCGGTTATTCATCCGACCTTCCTGCGGTCTTCATGTATCAACACACCTTTACACGCGGGCAAATGGGCTTGGGGGCGGCCAGCTCCGTCCTGATGCTTGGCGCGGTGCTTGCCATCCTGGTGCCTTACCTTTATTCCGAACTGCGGAGCAAGCGTCATGGCTGATCTTTCCCACAGCAAGCGCTGGTCTTTCAACCGCATTGCAATTCACACTACGCTTCTGGTGGCTTGCGCTGTCTATCTCGTGCCACTGGTAGTCATGCTGTTAACCAGCTTCAAGACACCGGATGACGTGCGCACCGGTAACCTGCTGACGTTACCCGTAGACTGGACACTCATTGGCTGGATAAAGGCCTGGAGTACGGTTCACGAGTACTTCTGGAACTCCTTCATGATCACGGTTCCTGCCGTCATCATCTCGACTTTCATCGGTGCGCTTAACGGCTACGCCTTGTCGAAGTGGAGCTTCAAGGGCTCGAACGTATTGTTCAGCATGCTGCTGTTCGGCTGCTTCATCCCGTTCCAGGTCATTCTGTTACCAATGTCATTCACCTTGGGCAAGCTGGGTCTGGCCAATACCACGACCGGACTCGTGCTGGTTCACGTCATCTACGGTCTGGCCTTCACAACGCTTTTCTTCCGGAACTATTACGTCGGTATTCCGGATGCCCTGATCAAGGCGGCACGTCTCGATGGTGCAGGCTTCTTCACCATCTTCTGGAAGATCCTGCTGCCGCTTTCCACCCCTATCGTGATGGTAAGCCTGATCTGGCAATTCACTCAGGTCTGGAATGACTTTCTGTTTGGCGTAGTGTTCGCCAGCGGCTCTGCGCAGCCGATTACGGTAGCGCTCAACAACCTCGTCAATACCAGTACCGGGGCCAAGGAATACAACGTTGATATGGCCGCTGCGATGATTGCGGCGCTGCCGACACTGCTCGTTTACATCTTCGCCGGCAAGTATTTCGTCCGTGGTCTGACCTCGGGCGTCGTCAAAGGATAAGAACAATCATGGCCGCACTAGAACTTAAAAATGTCCGCAAGACCTACGGCAACGCTGCTCAGGAAGCGCTTAAAGGTATCAACATCAGTATCGAGACCGGGCAGTTCCTGATCCTGGTTGGTCCTTCCGGTTGCGGTAAGTCTACGCTGATGAATGCCATCGCTGGCCTGGAAGATATTTCCAGCGGGGCCATCATGCTGGGTGGTGAGGATGTCACTACGGTCGAGCCCAAGGACCGCGATATCGCCATGGTATTTCAATCCTATGCGTTGTATCCGACCATGACAGTGCGGGAAAACATCGCCTTTGGGTTGAAGATCCGCAAGACACCTGCTGACCAGATCGCGGCGGAAGTGGACCGTGTCGCCAAGCTTTTGCAGATCGAGCATCTGCTCGAGCGCAAACCCTCGCAGCTATCCGGTGGGCAACAACAACGTGTCGCCATGGGACGCGCACTGGCGCGCCGCCCCAAGCTCTACCTGTTCGATGAGCCGCTCTCAAACCTTGATGCAAAGTTGCGTGTGGAAATGCGCACCGAGATCAAGCTCATGCATCAGCGGCTCAAAACCACAACGGTCTACGTTACCCACGATCAGATCGAAGCCATGACGCTGGGCGATCGTGTCGCAGTCATGAAAGACGGTGAAGTTCAGCAGTTTGGTACCCCCCAGGAAATCTACAACAATCCTGCCAACCTCTTTGTGGCCAGCTTTATTGGCTCTCCGCCAATGAACTTTATTCCTGTTGCGCTGGAGCAGGAAAGTGGGCGCCCTGTGGTGCGTTTGCAGGGGCACGGCGAGCGCACCGCTATTGCTCTACCCATGCTTCAAACCGCTTTGGCAGACGGTCGCGAAGCAATTTTAGGGATTCGGCCTGAGCAAATCTGTATTCGCAGTGGTCAGATCGGCGATTTGCCATTGGTTAGCGCCCGAGTGCAGGTCGTGGAGCCAACAGGTCCCGACACTCTGGTTTATGTCGAGGTCAATGGCGTCCAGGTGTGTTGCCGAGTAGCGCCAGTCGACACTCCTGAAATCGGATCAATCGTAACGCTAGAGCTTGATGTAGAGCGTCTCGTATTATTCGAACCTGCTTCAGGTGCTCGTATCGCTTAGGAGAAAGTTATGACATTGCCACGTGTGGTGGTTTTTGGAGAGGCCTTGACCGATCTGGTCCAGCATTCACCCGGACAGTGGCAAGGCCATCCAGGCGGTGCACCGTGGAATGTTGCCCGGACGCTGGCGCGTCTGGGCGTACCCGCTGCGTTTGCGGGGTCAATCAGCCTGGATTCTCTAGGCGATGAGATTCATGAGCAGTCTCAGGTGTCCGGACTGGATATGCGTTTTCTGCAGCGGGTCGAAGCTGATCCGCTTGTGGCAGTAGTGCCGTCCAGCAATCCACCTCGGTATTTCTTTGCTGGGGAGGCGGATCTAGCCTTTGATCCGGATGCGTTGCCGCAAGGCTGGCTCGAGGCTGCTGAACTCTGCCACTTCAGCTGCATCAGTCTGGCCCGTGAGCCGTTGGCTTCCAAACTGCTTGAACAGGCAGAAAAGGCCAAGGCAGCAGGTAAACGTATCAGCTACGACCCCAACTGGCGAAACCTGATGGGCGATGACTACTGTCGTCGTATCTTTCCAACCCTTGTGAGGCTGGCAGACGACATCAAGCTTTCTGACGAAGACCTGGAAAATATCTATCCCGGACTAACGCCTGAACAGGGCTTGAGCCGCCTGCGAGACATGAATCCAGAGGCCAACATCCTCTATACGCAGGGTGCCAAGGGTATCACGCTGCTTTCCAGCCAGGGGGAGTGGACTCAGCCTGGTATTCCGATTCATGTGGCGGACACCGTAGGTGCCGGTGACGCCTGTATGGCGGGGTGGTTGGCGTCAGGGATCATTTCAAGCGCATCACTGGAAGAGCGACTACTTTTCGCAGCTGCCTGTGCCTCGGTGTCTTGCCAGAAATCGGGGGCCTATGCGCCGACGCTTGATGACGTTCGCGCCATGATGGCGACTTCGCCGCTTCCTGCCTAAGGGACTTCGTATGAACTTTCCAGACTTCCGTCAACGTGACACTCTGCTGGATCATATCCAGCATACGCTGGCTTTCTACTATCCGCGCTGCATCGACGAGCAGGGCGGGTTTTTCCAGTTCTTCCGTGACAATGGCGATATCTACGACCGAGAGACGCGCCATCTTGTCTCCAGTACCCGTTTCGTCTTCAATTTTGCAATGGCCTATCGGCAGTTTGGCAACGCTGAATACTTGGGCGCCACTCGGCACGGGCTTCGCTTTCTAAGGGAAAAGCATCTGCAGCCCAATGGCAGCTACGCCTGGCTACTGAAGGGCGACAAAGTAGTAGACGGCACCAATCATGCCTATGGTCTGGCATTCGTTATCCTGGCGTACTCTCACGGCGTCATGGCAGGAGTCGAGGAGGCCAGAGCATGGCTGGCTGAAGCGTGGGATACCTTCGAGCGTCATTTTTGGCGTGAAGAAGAAGGTCTGTACTGTGATGAGATCAGTGCCGACTGGTCCGAGGTTTCCTCCTATCGTGGACAAAATGCCAACATGCATGCCTGCGAGGCGCTTCTGGCTGCCTATGAGGCGACACAAGAGTCCCGCTATCTGGACCGCGCCGAAACGCTTGCACTCAACATGACTCAGCGCCAGGCAGCACTTAGCCAGGAAAGCGCTGAGGTTGCTCAGGATGTATCAGGCGGGTTGATCTGGGAGCATTACCATCAGGATTGGAGCATCGATTGGGATTACAACAGAGATGATCCTGCCAACCTGTTCCGCCCTTGGGGTTTCCAGCCTGGACATCAGGTCGAGTGGGCCAAGCTCTTGCTGATTCTCGAGCGCCATCGTCCCCAGACATGGTTGGCGCCACGTGCTGCAGAGCTGTTTGATGCCGCGTGGAAAACCTCATGGGATCATGAACATGGTGGCCTATATTACGGGTTCGCTCCGGATGGCAGCGTTTGTGATCCAGACAAGTACTTCTGGGTTCAGGCCGAGGCCTTGGCGGCTACAGCCTTGCTTGCCGAGCGCACCGGCAACGGTAAATATTGGAAACAATATGAACAGCTCTGGCACTATAGTTGGGAGCATTTCATTGATCACGAGTATGGCGCTTGGTGGCGCATCCTCGACCGTCGAAATACTAAGTATTCCGACGAAAAAAGTCCGGCCGGAAAGGTCGACTACCACACCATGGGAGCCTGTTACGAGGTACTCAATGTTCTGCCGTGAAGTTTAGCCAGTTATTGGCGTGGGACCTGTGGTGTGTTGCGTATAGCCCATTAAAAATTATAAAGGACCGAGAAGAATGTATAAGCATAAAGGCAAACGCGTACGGCACTTGGCTGTGTTGTCGTTAGCTGCACTAGGTGGACTCAGTGCCACTGCCTATGCAGCCGATGCCTTCGACCCTGAAGCAGGTGGTATGACAGGCGATTGGGGTGGCCTGCGTACTGAACTGCTAGATAAGGGTTACGACATCAAGTTGGAGTACGTCGGGGAAGGCGCTACCAACATGCGAGGTGGATACGACAAGGATCACACCGCACGTTGGTCTTCCCAGTACATGTTCGGCCTGGCGGTCGACATGAACAAGACGTTGGGTTGGGAGAATTCCGTATTCAAAGTTGCCATTACTTCACGTGACGGCCGTAACCTGACCAACGACAATATTGGTGATCCACGTTCCGGTACGTATTCTTCCGTACAAGAAGTCTGGGGTCGCGGCCAGACCTGGCGCCTTACCCAGTTGTGGTTGAGCAAGGGGTTCTTTGATGGCCGCCTAGACATCAAAGCGGGTCGTTTCGGCGAGGGTGAAGATTTCAACTCGTTCGACTGTGACTTCCAGAACCTAGCGTTCTGTGGCTCCCAGGTGGGTAACTGGGTAGGTGATCAGTGGTACAACTGGCCGGTCAGCCAGTGGGCCATGCGCGTCAAGTACAACCTGACACCTGAGCTGTTTGCGCAGGTTGGGGTTTACGAGCAGAACCCGTCGCTGCTTGAAACCGGTAATGGCTTCAAGATGAATACCAGCGGTGCCAAAGGCGTGATCCTGCCAGTTGAGCTGGTATGGTTGCCAACACTGAACAGCCTACCGGGTGAGTACCGCTTCGGTTACTACTACAGCACCGCTGATGCGGATGATGTGGATGGTGTTTCCAGCCGTCATTCCAGTAAGCATGGCTATTGGGTTGTAGCCAAGCAGCAGCTGACCAAGCACAACGGTGATGCTTCTCGTGGTCTGAGTGTATTCGCCAACTTCACGGTGCATGACAAGGCTACCAACAAGGTAGACAACTACATCCAGGCTGGTGTGGTGTACAAGGGACCATTCGATGCGCGACCAAAAGACGACATCGGTTTCGGTGTGGCCCGTATCCACACCAACAGCGATGCGCGTGATGCGCAACGTGCAGCCAACCTTGCTACCGGTATCGACGATTATGACAACCCAGGCTACGTACCGCTGCAGTACAGCGAATACGATGCTGAGCTGTACTACGGCGTACACGTGACCAACTGGCTCACCCTACGTCCGAATATTCAGTACATGCGTAACCCGGGCGGCGTCAAGGAAGTTGATAATGCTGTTGTCGGCGGCCTGAAGGTCCAAGCGGTGTTCTAATTCCGCAGATGGTACTGGGCGCAGCGAACAGTGTGTTTATACTGTTCGCTGTGTCCAGATGCTGAGGTAGCCCTGTGGGTAAGGTTGAGAGTCCCTGCGTAAGCCAATGCAAGCTTAAGGATGAAGTCTGTCAGGGATGCGGCCGCAGCCGCGATGAAATCAAGGGCTGGAAGTCCATGAAGGACAAAGAGCGCAAGGATGTGGTCGAAAAGGCCAGCAAGCGTCTCAAGAAGCTCAAGAAGAAGTAACCTCGCTACAGGCTGAAGCGTACTGCTCCAGCCTTTCTCGTCGATTACAACTCTTCCTGTTCCTGCTCCATTGGATAGCGTGTTGCTACCAGACTTTCCTTTACTTTGCGCAGATGCGGCTGGAAATCAACGCCGCGGCGCAGCGTAACGCCAGTGGCCAGAATGTCGAGTACTGTCAGCTGAACGATACGTGATGACATTGGCATATAGATATCAGTATCTTCGGGCACTGGAATATCAAGGCTAAGTGTTGAAACCTTCGCAAGCGGAGAATTAGCAGCAGTCATCCCGATAACTGATGCCCCGTTATCCCGTGCCAGCTTGGCAACATCCACCAGTTCGCGCGTGCGGCCGGTGTAGGAAATGATGACAAAGACTTCGCCTATCTGCGCTACAGACGCAAGCATGCGCTGCATCAGAATGTCTGAATGGGCCGAAACAGCCAGACCGAAGCGAAAGAATTTGTGCTGGGCATCCAGCGCTACGGGTGCAGATGCACCCAGGCCAAAGAAATGAATCTGCCGTGCCTGAATCAGGAGATTGACGGCTCGATTGATCACTTGAGCATCCATGCGCTGACGAGCATTATCGAGCGAGGCGATGGTGCTGCTGAAAATCTTTTCTGAGTAGGCTTCAGGCTCATCATCCGCTTCCACCGCCTGGCTTACGTAGACGGCGCCGCTGGCGATGCTCTGAGCCAGTTGAATCTTCATTTCAGGGTAGCCGCTGATTCCCAGTGATCGGCAGAAGCGGTTGACGGTCGGTTCGCTGACGTGAGCTGCCTGCGCCAGAGCAGCAATGGTCAGGCGGGTAGCCTGCCGTGGATTGTTTAGAATAACCTCGGCTACCTTGCGTTCGGCACGGTTCAATTCCGGCAGGCGGGTCTGAATCAATTGCAGCAATGTGCTGGCCCGATCCATCAAATGCTCCTGAAAGTTGTCATCCTTTTATCGTACAGCTATAGAGGAATAAGGCTGCACAAAAAGGTTTTATTAAATTTTTGATTTTTATACTACGTAAAAGGGGAAAGCTCACTTAAACTGGGCTTTCATTCACCAACTTTTCGTAAAAGAACGAATATATGCCAGCAGTTCGCGTACTCCCTTGCACTTTGGCCCTGTTCGGCGCGTTGGGCGATCTCGCTCTGCGCAAGTTGTTTCCGGCTCTCTACCAACTCGATCGCGAAGGTCTCCTCCATGATGACACGCGTATCGTCGCGCTTGCTCGAGATCAAGGAGACGGCACCAAGCAGCTCGCTCATATTGAAGAGCGGGTTCGGCATTACGTGCCGAATGCTGACTGGAATCAAGCCGTCTGGGAACGTTTCGCCGCCCGCTTAAGCTACCGTGCCATGGATTTCCGACGCATGGAAGACTATGCCGGACTGGCCGAAGACGTAGGTGACTCCGAAACGGTGATTGCGTATTTCGCAACACCCGCCTCAGTATACAGCTCGATTTGCGAGAATCTTGATGCGGTAGGGCTTAGCAGCCGTACACGTGTCGTCATGGAAAAGCCCATCGGCCATGACCTTGAGTCTTCGCGTGTCGTGAACGACTCCGTGGCTCGGTTCTTCCCGGAAAGTCAGGTCTATCGTATCGACCATTACCTGGGTAAGGAAACCGTACAGAATCTGATTGCTCTGCGGTTTGCAAACAGTCTGTTCGAGACCCAATGGAACCAGAACTATATCTCCCACGTGGAGATTACGGTTGCTGAGAAAGTAGGGATCGAAGGCCGCTGGGGTTATTTCGATCAGGCCGGGCAGCTACGCGACATGGTACAGAACCACCTGCTGCAGCTGCTTTGCCTGACTGCAATGGACCCGCCCGCTGATCTCTCGGCGGACAGTATCCGTGACGAAAAGGTCAAGGTGCTCAAGGCGCTCGAGCCGATCACCGCCGATCAGCTGGCCAGCCGTGTCGTGCTGGGCCAGTACACGAGTGGTTACAGCGATGGCAAGCCGGTACCCGGCTATCTGGAGGAAGAAAACTCCAACGAGAGCAGCAGCACGGAAACATTCGTGGCCATTCGCGCCGATATTCGTAACTGGCGTTGGTCCGGAGTGCCTTTCTATTTGCGTACCGGCAAGCGTATGCCGCAAAAACTTTCGCAGATCGTTATTCATTTCAAGGAACCGCCACACTACATCTTCGCGCCTGAGCAGCGGAGTCTGATCAACAACCGACTGATCATCCGTATTCAGCCGGACGAAGGGATTTCCCTGCAGGTCATGACCAAGGATCAGGGCTTGAGCAAAGGGATGCAGCTGCGCAGCGGTCCGTTGCAGCTCAACTTCTCCGAGGCCTTCAAGTCGGCGCGGGTACCAGACGCGTATGAGCGTTTGTTGCTGGAAGTGATGCAGGGCAACCAGTCTCTCTTCGTGCGCAAGGACGAGATCGAGGCGGCCTGGCGCTGGTGCGACCAGCTCATGGAAGGCTGGGAAAAAATGGGCGATACCCCGAAATCATACGCAGCTGGCACATGGGGCCCGCTGACTTCCATTGCTCTCATTGCACGTGACGGGAGATCCTGGTATGGCGATATCTAACCTGCCACAAGGCGTCGAATTCATCGAGCTGAACGGTCGTGAGGCCCATGCTGAGCAGCTGACCCAAGCTGTAGCGGCTGCGCTTCGTGAGGCCATTGCACAGACAGGAACGGCCACACTGGTGGTTTCGGGTGGTCGTAGCCCAGTGCCGTTCTTTGAACAGTTATCCGAGCAGGAGCTGGACTGGGCGAAGGTCACGATTACGCTCGCCGATGAGCGCTGGGTGCCTTTAGAACATCCGGATAGCAACGGCGGGCTAATTCGCAAGCACCTGTTGCGTAATGCAGCCCGTGCAGCGACTTTTGTAGACCTCTATGCCGCTGGCGAAAACGCTGAAACGGCTGCTCAGGAGGCTGATAACCGCTTGCAGAATCTGCCCAAGCCTATCGATGTACTGGTGCTGGGAATGGGCGACGATGCACATACTGCTTCGTTGTTTCCCGGAAGCCCTGGGCTTGAAGATGCGCTTGATCCACAGAGCGAGCGCTTGTGCCTGCCCATGTGGGCACCTTCCGTGCCTCGTCAACGCCTGACCATGACACGCGCATTGTTGTCTGGTGCTCACAATCAGTTCCTGGCCATCCAGGGCCAGAGTAAGTTGGCCGCTCTGCAAACCGCTGCAACCGCCGGTGATGAGCTGGCGACTCCTATCAGCGCCTTCCTGCGAGAGCCGCTGAAGATCTATTGGTGCCCTTGAGGATGAGTGACATGCAAAACAAGATCGCTGCCATTGATGCGCTGAGCCAGAAAGCACGCATCCTGCCCGTCATCGTGATCAACGATCCGGCTGACGTCCTGCCTTTTGCTGACGCGATGGCAGCGGGGGGGCTCAAGACACTGGAAGTCACGCTTCGCTCTGCCCATGGTTTGGATGCTGTGCGCCTGCTGCGCAAGGAACGCCCGGAGCTAACGGTGGGTGTCGGTACTGTTCTGGACACCCACATGTTTGATGCTGCGGTAGAAGCAGGTGCTCAGTTCATTGTAACGCCCGGCTGCACGGACGAAATCCTTGAGGCAGGCGTTAAAAGCGACGTGCCGCTACTGCCCGGTATTGCTACGCCTTCAGACATCATGCGTGCCTATCGGCTGGGTTACCGTCGCTTTAAGCTCTTCCCGGCCAACGTTTACGGTGGAATAGACGCGCTTAAAGCCTTTGCCGGTCCTTTTGGCGATCTTCGATTCTGCCCAACGGGCGGCGTCAATCCGAGTAATGTCAAAGCCTATTTCCAGCAAAGCAATGTCATGTGCGTAGGAGGTAGCTGGATGCTGCCTTCCGACGCTATCAAGGCGCGTGACTGGACAAAGATAGAGCAGCTTTGCCGCGAAGCCCTGGCTGCGCTCGATTAAGGCAGTCATCTTGTTCGACGGCCTGCTTCATGCAGGCCGTCTGCATCTCAGACCATCCATCTCTTTTCTGTCGAAAGGCCTGCACGTCGAGTCATTTAGTCGCTAGGCTCAAGGGCCAGGTGACGCTATGATGCGCGCCTTTTTGTTGCCGCTTACACCGGGAGGTGCCTTATGAACGACAACACTCCTCATACCCCAGTCGGGGAAAAACTCCAGAAAGTCCTGTCCCGTATGGGTGTAGGTTCCCGCCGTGATGTGGAAGCCTGGATTGCCGAGGGCCGTATTCAAGTAAACGGAAATGTCGCCACTCTGGGTCAGCGTGTTACGCCTCAGGATGCCATTGCTGTGGACGGGCGTGTGCTACGCCGCGAAGAGGCCACCGAAAATGTTCGCCGTGTACTGATTTACAACAAGCCTGAAGGTGAAGTTTGCACCCGTGATGACCCCGAAGGGCGTCCTACGGTGTTTGACCGATTACCGCGCTTGAGAGGCGGGCGGTGGATCAATATTGGTCGTCTGGATATCAACACGACTGGCCTGCTTTTGTTCACAACCGATGGTGAACTGGCCAACCGCTTGATGCATCCCTCTTATCAGATGGACCGGGAGTACGCGGTACGTGTGCGTGGTGAAGTCGATGAGGCCATGATCGAGCGTCTCAAGACAGGTGTCATGCTGGAAGACGGTCCTGCACGTTTTACCGATATCCAACAGGCTCCCAATGGTGACGGTTTCAACCACTGGTTCCATTGCGTGGTCATGGAAGGACGTAACCGAGAGGTTCGCCGCCTGTGGGAATCCCAGGGTGTGCTGGTCAGCCGCTTGAAGCGGGTACGTTTCGGACCGGTTTTCCTGACGGCTGAATTGTCCATGGGTCGCTGGCGCGAGATGATGCAGGGTGAGATCAATATTCTCAGCGCAGAAGTAGGGCTGACGCCTGTTGAATTGCCTCCTGTGACCGCGAAGGTTCGCGAAAAGCTTGAGCGTATGCAACGCAAGTCTGGCAAGCCTGTTGAGGCTGGCCGCGGCGGCCGTGGTGACAAGCGCTCTGGCAAGCCGCAGGGCGAGGGTCGCCGTGGTGGCACGCCATTGGCTGAGCGCCCATCCGAAAGTGGGCGCAAGCGTCCGGTACGGACTCGTGAAGAACATGCCTCTGGCGATGACGGACGTCGCGAGCGCCCTGCCCGGGAACGGGCCGCACCGGCACAGCGCCGTAATGGTCCAGCCCGTGAAGGTCAGCGTCCAGGCTTTGGTAGTAATAATCGCGGTAAACGCTAAGCGGTTATCTGTGCTCGAACGGCTCGCCTAGGCGAGCCGTTTTTGTATGGGCTCTACCTATATCATCGTTGATCAAGCAGCCTTTTTCCAATTCAGGACTAACTGGGTGATCAGGCCTGCGACCACTCCCCAGAAAGCCGACCCAACGCCTAATAATGTCATGCCTGAAGCGGTTACAAGAAAGGTGACAAGAGCGGCTTCGCGTTGTTTAGGGTCGCTCATGGCACTGTTAAGCCCATTCATGATGGACCCAAGCAGTGCAAGTGCGGCGATGGATAGCACTAATTCTTTAGGAAGCGCTGCAAACAGGGCTGCCAGTGTTGCACCAAACGTTCCGGCTATACCGTAAAAGAAGCCGCACCAGAGCGCTGCGGTGTAGCGCTTTTGTGAGTCTTCGTGGGCCTCAGGCCCTGTGCAGATGGCTGCGCTGATGGCCGCCAGGTTAATTCCGTGGGAGCCGAATGGGGCCAACAGTAACGAGGCTATTCCGGTAACGGATATCAGGGGTGAGGCAGGTGTCTGGTAACCGTCGGTCCGCAACACCGCAATGCCTGGCATGTTTTGAGAAGCCATGGCAACAACAAATAGCGGAATACCAATGCTGATGATGGCGGACATGGAGAAGGACGGTGTGGTCCAGACAGGCACCGCCAGTTGCAAATGAAAGTGCTCGAAATGCAACAGTCCTACGACGGCGGCGATGATCATTCCAATCATCAGGGCAGCCAATACGGCATAACGGGGTGCCTGTCGCTTGGTCAGCAAATACGTCAGGAACATGCCTATTACAAGCAGAGGTTGCTGCTCAGTAGCCGAGCAGATCTCAATGCCGATCCGAAACAGGATGCCCGCCAGCAGCGCGGCGGCCAATGCAGCAGGAACCTTGCGCATCAGACGCTCGAAGCTGCCAGTCATACCGCAGAAGGCCGTGAGGAGGGCGCATAACATGAAAGCGCCAATAGCCTCGCTGTAAGGGACCTGAGGCAAGCTGGTCATCAGCAGGGCAGCACCGGGGGTAGACCACGCGATGACGATGGGAGTCCTGAAGCGCAGCGAGAGCGCGATCGTGGTTATCGCCATCCCGATGGACAGCGCCCAGATCCAGGAGGAAATCTGAGCGCTGTTCAGCCCTGCATTCTGGCCTGCCTGGAACATAAGCACCAGGGAGCTGGTGTAGCCAACCAGCATCGCTACGAAACCGGCAACGATTGAAGAAGGCGATGTGTCGGCAAAAGGGCGCAAGGCGGTGGATATGGTCATGGTACGGTCTTCAATGGGTAGACAGCAGAATCGGGTACAGAGAAATAACTAGCAGGGCAGCCATCGTCCAGTTGAACGCACGCAGACGCATCGGGCTATTCAAAAGTGTACGTAATGCCATACCAAACAGCGTCCAAAGGCTAACGCTAGGCAGGTTGATAAGCGCAAACAGCAGCGCTATAAGCAGCAGGTTGCTGTTGAAATCTTGAACGGGCAAATACGTGGTGACGGCGCCTATGGCCATTACCCAGGCTTTTGGATTAACCCATTGAAAGGCAGCTGCCTGAAAAAAACCGAATGGTTTGCCGGAAGCCTGCTTGGGCGTAGGCGGTGCGGCGTTGGCAATTTTCCATGCCAGGTACAACAGGTATGCAGTAGCCACGACCTTCAAGGCCATGTGCAGTGAGGGGTACAGGCTGAACAATTGTCCAAGACCCAATCCCATGGTGATTACCATCACCATATGCCCAAGGCTAATGCCGAACATATGCGGAAGTGTCCGGCGGAAACCATAGTTAACGCCTGACGCGAGCAGCATCATGTTATTGGGACCCGGAGTAGCTGAGGATACGAAGGCGAAAAGTATAAAAGCGGTAAGTAATTCGGCTGTCATGGCTGGACTTCCTTTTTTTCCAGCATAAACAGCCTGTTGGCTGGCGTACCGATACACTCACTTGTAGAAGGAGCCGTACAGTCGATCAGGCTTTGTCTGAATGAAGCCGCTAGTCTGTGCTCAAGTCGACCCGTCTTTCCGGCTCGATTCGCGTTGGCGCTCCTGGCCTGCCAGCGTCTGGTTGATTTTCATCCATCCCTCTACTGCGGCTTCTCCGGCTTCGTCAAAGGCACGCTGTAGCAGCTTGACTTGTTCCCGCCGCAGGAGCTGCTCAAGCTTTGCACCGTGCGATGTCAGCCGCAACTTGCGCTTGCGCTTGTCTTCCGCGTCTGACTCCACCACAAGCATATCCTTTTCAATTAGCTGGCGAACGGGCGGATTAGCTGCCTGCTTGGTAACCCCCAAAGCCTCCAGCAACTCTTTGTGGCTGATTCCTGGCGAGCCAGCCACGAAAAAGAGAATACGCTGGTGTACGCGGCTAAACCCGCGGCGCGAAAGCATTTCGTCGGCCTTGGCGGTAAATGCCTGGTAGCCGAAGAAGAATGACTGCATCGCCTGGCGTTGGGCTACGGTATTTTTTAGGTCAAGCATATTGACGCTTCTATCCGGTTCAGCGTAGTTTCGGTCAAGCAGTTTGACTTATTCTCCGGCCGCTGACTACTGGTGCTTCCATGGCTTTCTCCGAACGCGTTACCCGTCTAAAAAGCAGTCTTATCCGCGAAATTCTGGCAGCGGCACAGCGTCCGGAAGTGATGTCCTTTGCAGGTGGTCTGCCTGCGCAGGAGATGTTGCCTCGCGTGGAATGGGATGCTCTGCCGGTGAATCTGGGGCAGTATGGAACGAGCGAAGGAGAGCCGGAGCTGCGCGAAGCGATCGCTGCCCAGGCCAGAGCCTTGGGCGTTGAGTGTGATGCCAGTCAAGTACTGGTTACGGCTGGTTCGCAACAGGCATTGGATCTGGCTGCAAAACTCTACATCGACCAAGATACTCAGGTGCTGTTAGAAGGCCCCAGCTATCTGGCTGCGCTGCAAAGCTTTCAATTTTTCGGTGCCGATTGCCTGACAGTACCACTAACGGCGGAAGGCATGGATATTGAAGCGCTGCGCCAGTGCCTCGAGACCAACAAGCCAGCCTTTGCCTATCTGATTCCTACTTTCCAGAACCCATCCGGTGTACGTTACACCGAAGCCTGCCGTGATCAGGTGGCGGCCTTGATGGATGAGTTCAGCGTCACGCTGATTGAAGATGAGCCATATCGCGAGCTGATCTTTGATGATGCACCGGCTACGCCTATCGTAAGCCGCTTGAAGAGAACCAGCTGGATCTATACCGGTACGGTCTCCAAGACGTTACTGCCTGGTTTGCGCGTGGGGTATCTGATTGCCTCTCCTGATCTGTATCCTTATTTGTTGCGCCTCAAGCAGGCCGCTGATCTGCATACGAACCGTATCGGGCAGTGGCAGGCCTTACAGTGGGTCGGAACACCACGCTATCAAGCCCATATTCAGGATCTGCGCAATTTCTATCGTGCTCGTCGCGATGCCTTCCAGGCTGCGCTGGTTCGCCACTTTGGTGAGCTTGCAGACTGGAATCAGCCTCAGGGGGGGCTATTTTTCTGGCTAACACTGCGCCAGCCAATCGACACACGCTTGCTGTTGGAGCCCGCTTTGGCTCAGGATGTGGCCTTCATGCCTGGGGAGCCTTTCTTCAGTGACCCGGAGGGCAACCTTGGTCGCTTGCGCCTGAATTTCAGCCATGTGGCACCTGAGCGTGTTGATGAAGGGCTGAGCCGTTTGGCCAGTGTCATAAAGGCCGCCCAGGCCTTGTAATGAAAGGAGATCATTATGTACCGGATTTATGGAGACCAGCGTTCCGGCAACTGCTACAAGGTCAAGCTGATGATGGCCTTGCGCGGATTTGCCTATGAATGGGTTGATGTAGATATCTTAAAGGGCGAGACACGCTCTCCAGCGTTTCTTGAAAAAAACCCCAATGGCAAGATTCCTGTGCTTGAACTGGATGATGGCTCCTACCTATGGGAGTCCAATGCCATTCTGAACTACCTGGCAGAAGGCAGCACATTCCTGCCCCAGGAGCCGCGTTTGCGGACTCATGTACTGCAATGGCAATTCTTCGAGCAGTACAGTCATGAGCCCTACATAGCAGTGGCGCGGTTTATTCAGTTTTACCTTGACATGCCTGAAGAGCGGCGTGCCGAACATGCAAGTTGCCTTAAGGAAGGCTATAAGGCATTGGATGTTATGGAGCAGCAACTCTCCCGGACACCGTATCTGGTAGGCGATACGTACTCTATTGCCGATATTGCGCTTTACGCCTATACACACGTAGCGGCAGAGGGTGGATTCGACTTGTCTCGGTACCCTGCCATCAATGCCTGGCTGCAGCGTGTTGCAAGCCATCCGCAGCATGTGGGCATGTATGACTGATTGACGGGAATAAAAAGGCCGCTGTTTTACAGCGGCCTTTTTATAGCTGAGAATCAAGCCGAGGCGTTGGCAGACGTGTTTATCCGGCTTCCGGTAGTGCCTGTAATAGGCTTTGCTGGAATCTGTTTGATGGACTTCTTCACTGTCTCTGCAACACGATAACCATTTGGATTCTGCGATTGCCAGCGCCAAGCATCGGCAATCATTTGCGTCAGGCTGCGTTCTGCTCTCCAACCCAGTTCCTGTTCGGCTTTGTGAGGATCGGCCCAGCACTCCGCAACATCCCCCTCGCGGCGAGGCGCCAAGCGATAGGGCAGCTGCATCTGTGCAACCTCTTCAAACACCCTGATTAACTCCAGTACCGAATAGCCGCGCCCGGTTCCGAGGTTCCAGACGTGCGCTCCCTTAACGCTTTGCAGCTTGCGCAGGGCGGAAAGATGTCCTTTGGCCAGATCGACCATATGGATGTAATCACGTATCCCGGTACCGTCTGGAGTAGGGTAATCCGAGCCATAGATGCTCAAGCGCTCCAAACGGCCAATGGCTACCTGCGTGATATACGGCAGAAGGTTATTGGGAATGCCACTTGGGTCTTCACCAATCATGCCGGATTCATGTGCACCTATGGGATTGAAATAGCGCAACAGGGCAATGGACCAGCGAGGATCTGCAGTAGCCAGATCGCGCAGCAGGTTTTCAACCATGAGCTTGGATTGCCCGTACGGATTAGTTGGTATACCAGTAGGTGCCTGCTCGCTGATAGGAACCGTGTCAGGCATGCCGTAAACGGTTGCTGATGAACTGAATACTAGCTTGAAGACGCCCGCGTCAGCCATTGCCTGGCAAAGCGTCAGGCTGCCACCCACATTATTGTCGTAATAGCTCAACGGGTGTCTGACGCTTTCGCCTACCGCTTTGAGCCCGGCAAAGTGCAGGACAGCCTCGATTGGATATTGTGCAAACAGCGCATCCAACTGCGTGCGTCGACGTATATCACCTTTGACGAAATGCACGCTGCGGCCAGCTAGCTGCTCGACCCGTTGTAATGCTACACGTGAACTGTTGCACAGGTTATCCAACACGAGAACGTCTTGCCCTGACAGTAACAGCTCCAAAACAGCATGCGACCCTATATAACCCGCGCCCCCAGTCACAAGAATCATCGTCACGCTCCATTGATCTAGTCGTAATACAAAGCACGCCGACACAGCGAAGCGCTGAACGAGGTTCAGCGGCCTATTCGAAGCGGCAAACAAGACAGGCCATGCACAAAGAATATGCATGTATAAAGCCAGACCCGGTGATATGACGACTAGTTCCTACAGGAATGAGATAAGTGTAAAAAAACATGTATCGACGAAAGGGTTGGAACTGGGTTTGCTCAGAACCAGTCTCACCGCCCAGTGACTCTATTGATATTCGATGATGTTCGAATGCAAGGTGTTCTGATTTTTGCCGGTTTTGGCGTATTGAATAGCCGGCGGGTTTAGCTCTTAAATGGAAAGAACCGGATCTTTCCAACGGGAAAAGGCATAGAACTCGATTCGTGTTGTACGAGTTCCTGACTTGGTCATACACGAGTTAAGGAGTAATCGATGAGCTGGGCTGGACCCTTTCAATATGAGATTGGCAAGTCAAAGCCGTCATCCAGAACGGAAATGGGCTTTGATGCATCAGGCAGGGAAAACCTTCCTACCCTGATCTGTCTTTCCCATCTGCGCTGGAATTTCGTCTACCAACGGCCTCAGCACTTGATGTCCCGCTTTGCGCGCGACTACAACGTACTGTTCTTTGAAGAGCCGATGCCATCGGATGAACCCAATCCCTGGCTTGAAGAAATCGAAGCTGATCTAGGCGTTACGCGTCTGGTACCCAGACTGCCTGCTGACGTACAGGGCGAGGCGGCTGAGGCAGTATTGAAGCGTCTGCTGGACAGATACGTCGAAGAGTCCGGAATCGAGGAGGCGGTTCTCTGGTATTACACTCCCATGAGTTGGCCCTTCAGCCATCACCTTAAATCCACGCTTACCGTGTATGACTGCATGGATGAGCTTTCTGCTTTCCGAGGCGCGCCGCCGGAAATGCTGGAACGTGAACGACTTCTGTTGGAAAAGGCCGATGTGGTGTTTACGGGCGGTTATAGCCTGTATGAGGCCAAGCGCGAGCGCCACCCTAACGCCCATCCTTTCCCGAGCAGTGTAGATATCGCTCATTTCGCTCAAGCCCGCGCCGAGCAGCTTGATCCTGATGACCAGAACAGTATTCCGCATCCGCGTCTTGGGTTTTATGGCGTGATTGACGAGCGTCTGGATATCGACTTGCTGGCCGAGGTCGCGCGTCAACGGCCTGATTGGCACATTGTGCTGATTGGTCCGGTCGTCAAGATAGATCCCAATAGTTTGCCTAAGCTCGACAACATTCATCTCTTGGGCGGCAAGGTATATGACGAGCTGCCCCATTATCTTGCGGGCTGGGACGTCGCGATCATGCCTTTTGCCTTAAACGAGTCGACACGTTTCATCAGTCCTACCAAGACGCCCGAATACTTGGCAGGCGGTAAGCCTGTCGTATCGACACCCATTACCGATGTGGTACGCACCTATGGTGAGTCGGGTATCGTCCGTATTGCAGATAGCGCTGAAGCATTCATTCGTGCCGTAGAGGCTTCGCTGGTAGATGCCCAGGACCGGGAAGGGCTTTTGAAACAGGCCGACTCTATCCTGGGTGAAATGTCGTGGGATGCCACTTGGCAGGGCATGACGGAGCAAATGAAATGCGCACGATAAACGAGGGGGAAGCCATGTCTGCAGGTGTAGCGAGTTCAAACGAATCCCAGAGACGTGGGTTCGACTATCTGATCGTAGGCGCCGGATTTGCCGGGAGCGTACTGGCTGAGCGTCTGGCCGTAGGGCTCAACAAGCGTGTCCTGATTGTAGACCGCCGGCCCCATATTGCGGGCAATGCCTATGATCACTATGACGAGGCAGGGGTTCTGATTCATCGCTACGGCCCGCATATTTTTCATACCAACTCGCAGCGGATCGTGGACTATCTTTCCCGTTTTACCGAGTGGCGTACCTACGAGCACAAGGTGCTTGCTTATGTGGACGATCAACTGGTACCGATCCCGATCAACCGTACCACGGTGAATGCGCTGTATGGTCTTGACCTGAAAACAGACGAGGAGGCCGAGAGCTTCCTGAAAGGTCGGGCTGAACCGGTAGAGCCTATCCGGACATCCGAGGATGTCGTCATCAATCAGGTAGGCCGTGAGCTTTACGAGAAGTTCTTCCGTGGCTACACCCGTAAGCAATGGGGGCTTGATCCGTCACAGCTGGATAAATCAGTCACTTCGCGCGTTCCTACCCGTACCAATACGGATGATCGCTATTTCGGCGATACCTTCCAGATCATGCCATTGCATGGCTTCACCCGTATGTTCGAGAAGATGCTGAATCATCCCAACATCAAGGTTATGCTCAACACCGATTACCGCGAGATCCGCAACGAAGTCCAGTTCGATCATCTGATCTATACCGGTCCTGTCGATGAATATTTTGATTATTGCTACGGCAAGTTGCCGTACCGCTCGCTAAAGTTTCATCACGAAACGGTCAATTCGGCGCAGTTCCAACCTGTGGCAGTCGTCAATTATCCCTCTGAAGATGTTCCATACACCCGTATCAGTGAATACAAGCACCTGACCGGCCAAGAGCATTTGAAAACCAGCGTGACCTATGAATATCCGTCGGCGGAGGGCGACCCCTATTATCCAATCCCTCGCCCGGAAAATGCCGAGCTCTACAAGCGATATCAGGAGTTGGCTAACTCAACGCCTAACGTGACATTCCTGGGCCGCTTGGGTACGTACAAGTACTACAACATGGACCAGGTCGTTGGACAGGCATTGACAGCCTACAAGCGTATCGCGGAATCGGAAGGTGTGGTTGAGGACACTGCTGAAGTCTCGGCAGTATAAAGACCGGAGCACATTACGATGCATGTACCTGGGACTTTTAACAGTTTTTTCCTGGGTGGGTTCGAGTGCTCAACTCACCGCCGTTTCGATAACCGTCGCCTGGATTTGATCCAGGCGACGGGGCATGATCGCTTTGCGAAAGCCGACTTTGCGCGCTTGCGTACCCATCGTATTCAGGCTGCTCGTGATGGTGTGCGCTGGCATTTGATTGAGACGCGGCCAGGTTTTTTTGACTGGTCGAGCCTGCTTCCCCAGGTCAAAGCCGCCCGGGAAGAGGGTGTCCAGATTGTGTGGGACCTGTGCCACTATGGGTGGCCTGAC
Organism: Pseudomonas sp. MAG002Y; assembly: GCF_019400845.1. NCBI lineage: Bacteria > Pseudomonadati > Pseudomonadota > Gammaproteobacteria > Pseudomonadales > Pseudomonadaceae > Pseudomonas > Pseudomonas sp. MAG002Y. Next base: position 50,034 of record NZ_WOEJ01000023.1, read on the forward strand.
GACATCGATATTTGGTATCCCGGCTTTGTGGAACGCTTTGAGCGATTCACAAAGGCTGTTGCCACGTTTATGCGTGACGAAGGCATAGAAGTACCCTTTTATTGTCCAGTCAATGAAATATCCTTTTGGGCATGGGGTGGTGGTGATACGGGTCAGTTCAACCCCAAGGGTGTCAAGCGGGGAGCTGAACTCAAGCATCAGTTGATCCGAGCCTCGATTGCTGCCATCGAAGCCATTCGTGGTGTTGCGCCCAAGGCTCGGTTCGTCCAGGCGGACCCACTCATCAATGTGATTCCTGCCTCTGGTAGAGCAGCAGACCGCGAGGCGGCCGAAGCCTACCGGCAGTCTCAGTTCGAAGCCTGGGACATGTTGTGTGGAAAAGCTTGGCCGGGGCTCGGTGGGAAGGCTGAATATCTTGATATCGTTGGGCTCAACTTCTATTCCGACAATCAATGGTTTAACGGCGGTAAAACCGTTTTTCGGGATGATCCACTGTATCGTCCCTTGCGTGGAATGTTGGCTGAGGTCTATGCCCGCTACCAGCGGCCGCTCATGATTGCAGAGACAGGAGCGGAAGGTGAGGCGAGGCCTTCATGGCTGGCATACGTATGTGAAGAAGTTCGTAACGCCATGACTCAGGATATCCCTGTCGAAGGCATTTGCCTGTATCCCATCTTGGACTATCCGGGATGGAACGATGAGCGCCTATGTGAAGTCGGTTTATATGGTTATGCTGATCCTCAGGGTCATCGAGCCATTTACTCTCCGTTGGCAGAAGAGCTGGAGCGTCAACAGGCTCAGTTCGCTGCGATGGCTGAAGGGCAGGCTTCATGAGCAACACTTCCAACTCTCCAGCGGGGCGACCGTTCCCCTCTCGTCCGATTGCGTTTCTATGGCGCTATGTCTGTCGGCGCCGTTTGGCGTTTGGAGGGTTGTTTTTCCTAATGGTTGGCGGCGCCACCTGCGCCGTTGCCGTTCAGTACGCCATGAAGCTTCTTGTGGATGCCATGGCCAGTGACAACCGAATGGAAGCCAATGTCTGGCTCCCCTTTGGTTTTTTCATCGGACTTATTGCTCTTGAAAACATCCTGTGGCGAGGAGGTGGGTGGCTTGGCTGTCGGACTATTGTCAAGACAGGCGTAGATCTGCGAATCGATCTGTTCGAGTATCTGACCGGCCACCCAATGCGTTACTTCAAGGAGCATTTCTCTGGCGCATTGGGCAATCGAATCAATCAGACCAGCACAGCCGTCGCGAATATTTTTTCCGCGTTGACGTGGCGTATCGTCCCGCCCTGTACCGATTTCCTGGGGGCGGTAGTCGTTATGCTGTCCATCCGTTGGGAAATGGCGCTGGCGTTGATAGGCTTTGTGCTGCTGGTTGGCTGCATCATTACGGGTTTTGGCATCCGTGGTCGCCATAAGCATCAGGCCTTTGCCGAGCAAGCGTCGCGTGTAGGCGGAGAGGTTGTGGACATGGTTTCCAATGTCTGGACTATCAAGGCTTTTTCGGCTCAGGCTCGAGAGCGTGATCGCCTAGCGCGGGAACTGGGTGTTGAGGCACGTGCTCAGCGTCGTAGCTGGATGTACGTGGAGAAAGCGCGAGTTCTACACGATATATGCCTGACCTTGATGGCTGGCTCTATGCTGCTCTGGGCTATTTACCTTTGGCGACAAGGTACTGTTACGCCTGGTGACGTCGTCGTGGTGAGTGCACTGACCTTCCGTATTCTGCATGGCTCCAGAGACTTGGCGCTGGCACTGGTCGATGCCGCGCAGCAGTTTGGAACGGTAGCCGATACGCTCAAGGTGATTGCCCAGCCCCATGGCATTCAGGACACAGAAAATGCTGCTACTCTCAATGCCAAGTCAGGCTCCATCACGTTTGAGCATGTTTCATTCAGCTATCCTGACGGATCCAAAGTCATTGATGACCTGTCCTTGCACATTCCCTCAGGCCAAAAGGTTGGCCTAGTGGGCACCTCCGGGGCAGGCAAGTCTACGCTGATTAACCTTCTTCAACGTCTGGACGAAGTAAGTAGCGGTCGAATTCTTATCGATGGTCAGCCTATTCATGAAGTCAGCCAAGACAGCTTGCGCGCAGCCATCGCAGTGGTGCCGCAGGAGATTGCTCTCTTCAATCGCTCCATCCGTGAAAATATCCGTTATGGAAAACCTGATGCTACGGACGAAGAGGTCTATAAAGCAGCTTGTCACGCCTATTGCGATCATTTCATACGCCAGCTACCCGAAGGGTACAACACACTGGTAGGCGAACGAGGGGCTCGCTTGTCAGGAGGGCAGCGTCAGCGCTTGGGCATTGCGCGGGCGTTTTTGAAGGGCTCCCCCATCCTGATTCTGGATGAGGCGACCTCTGCGCTGGACACGCATTCGGAAAAGGAAATTCAGATGGCGCTGACGGACCTGGTTCGTGGACGTACCGTTCTGGCAGTAGCCCATCGGTTGTCTACAGTCGCATCGTTCGATCGGGTCATCGTGATGGACAAAGGGCGTATTGTTGAAGATGGCCCACCGGCTGTTCTGCAGCGAAGTGGAGGACTGTTCGAGTCGTTATGGACTATCCAGGCCAAGGGGCTTGATGACGTACAGGCCCAACACCGTAATGCAGGTTAAATAAAAAACCGGCCATTCAGGCCGGTTTTTCACGAGCATCAGACTTATCGGTTAATAAGGCCCATGAACTCGGCGCGTGTTGCATCGTTGCTACGGAACTGGCCAAGCATGACGGAAGTAACCATCGATGAGTTTTGCTTCTCGACGCCGCGCATCATCATGCACATATGTTGAGCCTCGATGACTACCGCTACACCCGCCGCGTTGGTGACTTTCTGAATCGCCTCGGCAATTTCACGGGTCATGTTTTCTTGAATCTGCAGGCGGCGCGCGTACATATCAACGATGCGGGCAACTTTGGACAAGCCCAGCACCTTGCCGCTTGGCATATAGGCTACGTGAGCTTTGCCGATAAAGGGCAGCATATGGTGCTCGCACAGCGAATACAGCTCGATGTTTTTGACCAGTACCATCTCGCTATTGTCTGAAGTGAACAGCGCATCTCCAACCACTTCTTCCAACGTCTGGTTGTAGCCTTTGCACAGGTACTGCATGGCTTTGGCGGCACGTTTGGGCGTATCCAGCAAGCCTTCCCGGGAAACATCCTCGCCTAACTGAGAAAGAATGGCGGAGTAGTGTTGTTCCAATGACATGGTAATTCCTATGGATATTGACACCGCAGCGATGCGGGATGAGGAGAGTAGGGGCTGCGGCGATTAAAATCAATTCTGACTGGAAAGCTAGGTTATTCGTCCCGACCTTCCAGCATGGTTCGTTTAAGCAGTACATAGACGGCGCCAGTACCGCCATGGCGCGGTTGGCAAGACACAAAGCCCAGCACCTGAGAATGTTGACGCAACCAAGTGTTGACATGACTCTTGATGAGCGGACGTCGTCCATCAAGGCGCGCTGCCTTCCCGTGAGTAATGCGAACGCAGCGAACTTCGAATTTCGTTGCCTCAGCGATAAAGTCCCACAGTGTCGCGCGCGCTTTCTCTACCGTCATGCCATGCAAATCCAGGCTGCCGTCAAACGGAATCTGTCCGGCCTTGAGCTTACGAATCTGGCTATCCTGAACACCATCACGTGCCCAGTAAAGCTCGTCTTCAGCCCCCACGTCGATGATGAACTGATCAGACAACCCATCAACCTTGATAGCTGCCGTTGACTGTATGGCGGCTTCACGACGCTTGACGACCTGCTGACGATCCGTGCGCGGTTTACCGGTGTCTGCATGGTCATCTACCAAGCGTCGAACGCCTCGCATTTCACTGGCGAATGATGAGAAATCGTCGTCTGGCATAGGGCCTCCAAATGATTTCATCATTTTACTGGATAGACATGCAGGTACGCTAACCTTCCAGCAACTCAGTGACATATTGCAAGGCCAGGCGTTGTCTATTCGCCCAGTTGCCTCCGATGCACCGATAGGTTTGCTTATGGTTATCCAGCCACGTTTTACAAGCCTCATAAAAGGCCAGGCGGTCTCGCATGTCGGGCTGGCAGCGTTGTCCGTCGTTGCTCCAGGGTACTTCCCGCGGGTCCAGCAGCAGATGAAGATCGTAGTGGCGCGCAAGCAATGCAGCTTCCAGCCAGTCCGGGCAATCATCGAATAGAAAGCGGCTCCACAAGATGTTGCTTAAGAGATGAGTATCTAGGATCAGAAGAGCGGGGCGCTGCTGGCGTGCTGCGTCTTCATGTTCAAGCTGACGACGCGCGATAGGGGTGATGTCTTCGTAGGTAGTATCGCGCCCTAGCGTAGCAAAGTATTCCCGCACATATTCGCCTACCAGCATTCCGTCCAGATTGTCTTTGAGCGTTTGAGCCAACCATGACTTGCCAGTGGATTCAGGGCCTGTCAGTACGATCACCTTCATACGGTTGCTACCTCACGTCGCCATACAAACCAGCCGCGCGCGGCCAAACCAACAAACAGTACATAGAGCAGGGCGGTCAGGTAGAGGGCCTTGTAGATAAAGAGCGCAACGTAGATTACATCGACTACGAACCAAAGCACCCAACATTCGACCCGCTTCTGTGCCATCCAGAGCTGAGCAACCAGGCTAAAGCTGGTCAGCCCCGCATCCAGCCAGGGCTGGCTTGCGTCGGTATGGGTGCTCATTAAATAACCTAAGGCAATTGTCCCGAGAGCACCTACCAGCAGATTACCCAGCAGAGCTGCATTTGAAAGACGAGTGACGTGTCGTCCTTGATGATCTTGTCCGCCCTTGACCCACTGCCACCAGCCATAGAGCTGCAGAACGGCATAAACGCCCTGAAGCAGCATATCTGAGTACAGTTTGACATCATAAAAGACCCAGGCATACATCACGACCATGACTAATCCGACCGGCCAGGCCCAAACATTTTGCCGAACCGTGAGCCAGACCGCGATAACGCCTAAAACGGCTGCAACTATTTCAAAAGAAGACACCCTAAGCACCCTGGGAAAATATGTCGGACAGGGACCGTATCTTACCTTCAGTTGTATCGCTCCGTTTTATTGAACGTATGCCAACGAAAAGTAAGGCCTGGTATTGTTCACGGCGTTCCGGTTGTAGACCTGACTCCCCCAATTGAATAAGCAAGCTAGCGCTGCTACCTCGGCAGCTATATGGAGAAACGAATGGATCTATGGAGTGCCATCCAGGCGCTAATTTTGGGCATCGTAGAAGGCTTGACCGAGTTTCTGCCGATCTCAAGTACAGGTCACCAGATTATTGTGGCCGACCTGTTGGGATTTGGTGGCGATAGAGCCATGGCGTTCAACATCATTATTCAGTTGGGTGCGATTTTGGCTGTCGTTTGGGAGTTTCGCCGCAAGATCATCGATGTCGTGGTCGGCTTGCCCCGCCAACGAGAAGCTCAACGGTTTACCGTAAATCTGATGGTAGCCTTCTTTCCAGCCGTCATTCTGGGCGTTGCCTTTGCCGATGCGATCCATGAATACCTGTTCAATCCCATCACGGTAGCCATGGCACTGGTTATTGGTGGGGTGATCATGCTGTGGGCGGAGCGGCGCCAACACAACACGAATATCGATCATGTCGATGACATGACCTGGGTCGATGCGCTCAAGATTGGCTGCATTCAATGCTTGGCTATGATCCCAGGTACTTCCCGTTCGGGGTCTACCATTATTGGTGGTTTGCTGATCGGCCTTTCTCGAAAAGCTGCAACCGAGTTTTCATTCTTTCTCGCCATGCCTACCATGGTCGGCGCCGCGGTCTATTCAGGCTACAAGTACAGGGATCTTTTTCAGCCCAGTGACCTACCTGTATTCGCTATCGGTTTCATCACGTCCTTTATTTTCGCGATGATCGCCGTGCGTGGTCTCCTGAAATTTATTGGTAACCACAGTTATGCGATGTTCGCCTGGTATCGGATCGTCTTTGGTCTGCTGATCCTGGCAACCTGGAAGTTTGGCTGGGTGGATTGGACGTCTGCAGTGGCTTGAGTAAGGTCGCGAATCGAATGCCATGGAAGAGTTTCTCATGGCATTCGACAGTCACTGAGGCGGTATTCGGGGCGGGGTGGACGGTTGTCCAGTGAATACACGCTAGCTAAATATTCTAATTATTCTAAGAGGACGTGCTCAACACGTCCTCTTTCACCGATATTATCGGAGTTGCAAAACTTCATTACAGTGTGAACGCACGCGCTGAAGCAGCTCAGGGTCCTTATCCAGCGAACCATTGAGTGCTGGGAACATCCTCAATAACTGAGCCTGCCAGGCCTCACTCTTGTATTGCTCAGGGAAGCAGCGCTGAATGAGCGTAAGCATGATCGAGACTGACGTCGACGCGCCTGGAGAGGCACCCAGTAGCGCTGCAATCGATCCGTCCTGTGCCGACACTATTTCCGTTCCGAACTGCAGAGTGCCGCCCGTCTTGGGATCTTTCTTGATGATCTGAACGCGTTGACCTGCAATCTCAAGGCGCCAGTCATTCTTGTCCACTTCTGGATAAAAGCCCCGAAGCTCCTCGATACGCTGGTCGAACGTCTGCATGACCTGACCGATCAGATACTTGGTCAAGGGCATGTTATCCCGTGCCACAGCCAGCATGGGGCCCAGATTGTTGGCTCGAATGGATTTAGGCAGGTCCATAAAGGAGCCTTGCTTCAGGAATTTCGTTGTGAAGCCTGCAAATGGACCAAACAGTAGAGATTTCTTGCCGTCCACGACACGCGTATCCAGATGGGGTACGGACATGGGGGGCGAGCCTACGCTTGCCTTGCCATACACCTTGGCCTGATGCTGACTGACCACTTCCGGCTTGTCACAGCGCAGCCATTGACCGCTCACCGGGAAACCGCCATAACCGTGGCTTTCCGGTATATCGGATTTTTGCAGGAGTGGTAGAGCACCGCCGCCTGCGCCAAGAAAAACAAACCGGGCCCGTAAGGTGCGAGTTGCGCCGGTCTGGGTATCTTGGATGGTCAGTCGCCAGCGATTGTCAGGCTCGCGATGCAGATCGGTAACCTTCTGGTTATAGGTAATCTTGGTGCCCGGCTGCTTAGTCAGGTGATGGAGCAGGTTAGTGGTCAGTGCGCCAAAGTTCACGTCGGTACCGCTTTCAGTGCGTGTCGCCGCGATCTTTTCATTCGTGGTGCGTCCCTTCATCATCAGGGGCATCCACTCCTCAAGCTTTGCACGATCTTCAGTGTATTCCATCCCGGCAAACAAGGGGTTCGCCGACAGCGCTTCGAAGCGCTTGCGCAGGAACGAAATATCCTTATCGCCGCGGACAAAGCTTAAGTGAGGAACAGGGTTGATAAAGCTTCTAGGCGAATCGAAATGGCCCTGTTCGACAAGGTAGGTCCAGAACTGCTTGGACGTCTCGAACATGATGTTGATATCGATGGCCTTGGTAATGTTTACCGTACCGTCCTTGCCTTCCGGGGTGTAGTTCAGCTCGCAAAGTGCTGCGTGACCTGTGCCGGCATTGTTCCAAGGGTTGGAACTTTCGGCGGCGCCGGAACTGAGTAGCTCTAGAACTTCCACATTCAATGAGGGGTCAAGTTCCTTGAGCATGACAGCAAGCGTCGCACTCATGATGCCGGCTCCCACGAAAACGAGATCCGACTCTCCGCTACCACGTTGGGTCATTAATGGTACTCCTGAAGCACAAGGTCATTCTTGAATTATAAAAGCCAAGCCTTTTATGACTTGAGCCTGCATTACCTAGTTCAGATACCTCGAGCCCGCGTGCCAGGCGCATCTGGCTGTGACGCGATGCAAAGCCACACCTTATCCATATGGGGCTTGAGGCATAAAACACAAACGGAAATACGTTATAAACAATCTTAAGCCAGATCGTAAGCAGACTAACAATGCTGACAGATAATTTTGTTGAAGACAGTCGGCGGCGATGCTTAAGGAAACGAAGAATATCGCTGCGGTCAGGCATCATGGCTGCCTGATGGAAGGATCGAGTACACAACGACTCGATGAGGTGAGCGACGTAGGAAAAGGCATTTTCTCTTTTCAACAGCCGGACATACCGGAACATGCTTGAAATATCCGTTTCATGGGCGAATCGGAAAAGCATGGCGGATGATACAAGCGCGGAGCTCAGGATAAAACCCAAAAGCGGTGGACTTTTAATAAATCTCACCGCTTTTTGTAGCGTTATATACTAAAGGCTACATTTGCCTAGACAATTACACCTTGGCTACGCAGGTAATCATCATAGGTACCACTGAAGTCAGTAATACCTGTTTCGGTCAACTCAACAATACGGGTGGCGAGCGAGGACACAAATTCGCGGTCGTGGCTGACAAAAACCAGTGTGCCGGGATAGTTTTCGAGCGCCAGGTTCAAGGCTTCGATGGACTCCATATCCAAGTGGTTTGTCGGCTCGTCCATTACCAATACGTTAGGCTTTTTGAGGATAAGCTTGCCAAACAGCATGCGACCCTGTTCGCCACCCGAGATGACTTTTACAGACTTCTGAATGTCATCGTTGGAGAATAGCATCCGACCTAGCGTTCCACGTACCAGCTGTTCTCCGCCCTGGGTCCATTGACCCATCCAGTCGAACAGGTTGATATCGTCTTCGAAATCCTCAGCATGATCCTGGGCGAAGTAGCCAACCTCCGCGCTATCTGTCCACTTGACTTCACCTTTATCGACAGGCAACTCGCCGACAAGGCAGCGGAGAAGGGTGGTTTTACCAATCCCGTTCGGTCCGATAATGGCTACGCGCTCACCGGCTTCAATCTGAAGACTCAAGCGGTCAAAAAGCAGCTTGCCGTCATAGCCCTTGGCAACGTTCTCTAACGTTACAGCCTGGCGATGCAGTTTCTTAGTCTGTTCGAAGCGAATAAAGGGGCTTACCCGGCTGGAAGGCTTTACCTCTTCAAGCTGAATTTTGTCGATCTGGCGTGCTCGGCTTGTAGCTTGCTTTGCTTTGGAGGCGTTAGCCGAGAAACGGCTGACAAAGGACTGAAGCTCAGCAATCTGTGCTTTTTTCTTTGCATTATCAGACAGCAAACGCTCACGCGCCTGGGTAGCGGCCGTCATGTATTCGTCGTAGTTGCCAGGAAACAGACGCAGCTCACCATAATCCAGATCGGCCATGTGCGTGCAGACGCTGTTAAGAAAGTGGCGATCGTGCGAAATGATGATCATGGTGCTGTTACGCGCAGTGAGTACACCTTCGAGCCAACGGATTGTGTTGATATCCAGGTGGTTGGTGGGTTCGTCCAACAGCAACACGTCTGGATCTGAAAACAGCGCCTGCGCGAGAAGCACGCGAAGCTTCCAGCCTGGCGATACGGCACTCATGAGACCAAAATGCTGTTCAAGAGGAATACCGAGCCCGAGCAGTAGTTCGCCAGCACGTGATTCGGCTGTGTAGCCATCCATTTCGGCAAACTGAACTTCAAGCTCGGCAACCGCCATGCCGTCATCTTCCGACATTTCCGGAAGTGCATAAATGCGATCACGCTCGGCTTTAATCCTCCACAGCTCGGTGTGCCCCATGATGACCGTATCGATGACGGTAAACTCCTCATAGGCGAACTGATCTTGGCGCAGCTTACCCAGACGAGTATTCGGCTCCAACATGACTTGACCCGCTGACGGTTCCAGATCACCACCCAGAATCTTCATGAAGGTCGACTTGCCACAACCGTTCGCGCCGATCAGGCCGTAACGGTTGCTATTGCCGAATTTGACTGAAACATTTTCAAACAGGGGCTTTGCCCCGAACTGCATGGTGATATTTGCGGTGGAGATCAAGAGTCTTACCTGTCGCGGTGTCCAGACTGTCATAAGCGAGGCGAGGACCGATTCAAGGCCAATTTGAAGTTTTGCCAGCTCGTTGCAGTCTGATTGTGAAGAGATCCAGTGGCGTAAGGCGATAGCAGCAGTTGAACGCTATGACCCAGCTGACCGGTGATGAAAGCGGGATTCGTTCCCGACATTAGGCATATTGTGGCATAACTGTGCCTGCAGTTATACGGGACCGATGATGGGACTGTCGCTTTGAGGTAAATTTCCAAAGGCGATACAGACCAGATTTATGTATTACATATTAATGATCATTTGATGATGAGAGGTATGCAGGGGTTCTGTTTGAGTCTCTCTACACTTCATTTCTTTCTATAGCCGATATATTGCTTCGGTATTTTGAGGATTCCCCAAATGGGCACAGCAGCGCTAGCCGAACGGAATTTAAAAAGCTTATCTGACTTGTACGGAAGACCTATAACTGCTCTGGCAAAAATATTTTATAAATAAAAATATTTGATCAGGCGAGTTGGTGTAAATAAGTTAATTGGCGCATATTCGTCCATTGCGTCTGCGCGCAATGGAAATGATATGTCTCAGGCTCTAGCCAGTGGGCCAAAATTATTACTTTAGACATAAGCTAAACCCTACTCCATTGCAAGTGCTGTTACTTTATTAATCAGCTCTAGATGTGCTTATAGAGATAATGTGTGCCGAGATAAATTTTTTATACTTAGGTGAGCTCGCGTTGTTTTTGACAAATGAGTCATGTCCGGCGAACTACTGATTATAAGCTTTAAGCGTCTCAGTCCCTTAGCAGTTAATCTTTGAGCTTGATTTTATAGAAAAGTGCGAGCTTTTTTACCCCATTAGCGTCACAATTGATAGTGGCTTAGCTGCTTCAGGCATCTTTCGGATGCAGGCTTAATATAAAGTATATAGATGTCTTTCTATAACTAAATTGTATATTTACCGGCCGCCATCATGAGGTGGTTTAGAAAGGATAGTTTCAGGTAATTTAACTGGTAACAATCATGCCTAATGACTAGCGATATTGGTTGTTGGGCCTTAAACGTACCGAGCAAGTATTAGTGCTCCTTCCTAAGGGTTTTGCTGGAGGACGCATAGTAGACCAGCTGATGAGGATTAAATAGGCCCTCTGGCGGATCTGAGGGAATATTGAGCTTGCTTCCTATGAATACAGCGAGACATATAAAGCGGCGAGCTAACTCACAGGAACCTTGAAGGCTATAAAAGTATAATTAGAGTTTCAGAAAACGCCCAGTTAGTTTCTTATGTAACGCAATTGTATCTAAACTTTTAACATAGTGTCCATGAGCGGTGGCGACCGAAATCAGGCATTATTGGAGGCGAGCTGAAAAGCGTGATTATATACCAAAGATAAACAACCGAGTAAAACACCGTCCAAGCAATCTATTGACTTGGTAGGCAACAAATCAAATTTGCCCAGCGAACCATGTTCGTAGCTGGAGCCTGTTTCAAGTAAATCAGTAGGACATAACTTCTGACCACAGCAGATAAGCATAAACGTTTCGCTGAATAGAAGTCTACGAGGAGAAACTTATAAGGCCACTCCACAACAGGAGACGCAAGGAAACGGCTATGGCTGTTGCAGAGTGGTATGGCCGTCCCTGGCAACACAGCACCTCGTCAGGCGTTGCGTCGAGCTCAATTAAATAGCAATGAACGTAAAGGTATGCGTAAGTTTATGTAAAGATTTAATACATTTCTCAAATAAGGTATAAATCTTTGACCTTTTTGAGAAGTGTGTCATTAAGCCTGGTCTAAGCTGGCTTGCGGGCCTAATTGTAAAAATAAAAACATGGGCTATGTCGAAATAGAGCGTAATATCTTCAAAGTATGGCCTAAGGTGCATATAGAGGTTACGTTACTCAAGCGATGCATGGTTCCTAAGCCCAGGAGTCTGCCCGGTATGCTTTACGGTGATCAACAAATCATGGTGGCGTTACTGTCCCGTTTGAACCGGAACCAATTAGCGCTCGGCGCAGCGGTTGAGGAGCTTGCAATTTGGATTGATCAGCGCGGGTCAACCGATGTGTCAGGTCGTGCCATGGAGCATCTTGAAGAGCTTGCAGCAAATGCTGATTTCATTAGTGAAGCTCTTCTGACGCTTATGGATAGTGCCCAGGACAAACACCAGAATGACTCCTAGGGGTTGTCTGAAAAGTCGGCACGCATGCATCGCTCGATACAGGCTAGCGTTACCATGGCCTTGAAACTGCTAGCCAGCTTGTCAAAGCGAGTACAGAGCCCACGCTTCTCCTTTAACCAACCGAATAGCCGTTCGATCACGTTACGCTGTTAATACTTGGGTCTATTAAACAGGCGAGGTAGACCTGGCCGGGGTTTGCGGTGCATCGTGCGCTGGGCAATCACCGGCTGCATACCGAAGCGGTCGCAATAGCGACGCAACCCTTCACTATC